>CAJXKT010000016.1 GCA_913055705.1 uncultured bacterium | reverse complement strand
AACTTATGCAGTGATAGGGGTTCAGGATGCAAAGGCACAGTCGACAATGGGCGACCTTATCAAGAGGATAGAGGCGTTGGAGTCAAAGGGGGGTGGCGGTAACGTCACTGCGCCAAAGACAAGGGTATAAAAATAGGAGGTTCCATAAGACACAGGTTTGAGCTTCAACATGAGTTTGGAAATTTTCCGGCTGGTGGTCTTGGTGCCCCTGTAAAAGATGCAGCAGCAGACGATTATACTGAAGACTTTACAGTTCAGAGAGTAAGATTATATTTTGATCTTGACGTAAACGAAAATGTGAGAGGTTTTATCAAATTCCAGGACGTCCGAACGTGGGGTTTTGAGGAAACTCAAGGGACAGCCAATTCTGCTGGTAGCGGTACTGTTGGAAACCTCGGAAGGGTTGACTTGCTTGAAGGTTATGCAGAGGTGAAATCCTTTGGTTTTATAACACCTGCTCTCGAAAATGTTAGTGCAAGGGTTGGAAGATGGCAGTGGTTCTATGGTGATCACAGGTTGATAGGCCATCTGAACTGGGCAAATGAAGGAAGGTCATATGATGGCATGAGAGTCAAGTGGAAAAAAGGTGGTAATTGGATAGATCTCTTTGGTTCTCAAATTGATGAATATGATACAGGTTCGGATGCTGCTTCTGGTGAATCTGATGGCCGTGGACGCGGCGGTGATCATCTACTCTGGGGTTTCTATTCTCATTTTAATGTGACGAAGGGACTTGTATTAGAACCTTATATGATTAACAGGTTTGAGAGTAGGGATAGGAATGGAAATGAAGGCGCTGCCACTAATGGTGAGCATCGTTGGACATTTGGTGCAAGGATTGCGGGTAAAAAGATACCTTCGTTGCCTGGTGTTGATTTTAAACTTGAACAGATGTTACAAACTGGTGATACAGAGTTAACTACGGATACAAGAGATAGGGATATAGATGCATTTGCAGGCGCCTGGGGCGCTGGATATACGTTTAGTAACGTTGCATGGTCGCCAAGGGTAGGTTATCAATATGCCTATGCCGAAGGTGATGATAATCCTACTGATAACGATAACGATACTTTCGATCACTTATTCCCTACAGGACACGCAAGGCTGGGTTATATGGACGTCCATGGCTTTCAGAACATACAGGCTCATAAGATAGAGCTCGCAGCCAAGCCTACGAAGAAACTTCTGTTAAAGGCTGACATGTGGTTCTTCGAAGCTAACGAAGAGAACGATGCTTGGTACACTGTTGCTGGAGGTGCTCGGACAGGTAATTCTGCTGCAGAAGCAAAGAATGCAACTACGAACAGAGATGACGAATATGGTAGTGAACTTGACTTAACAGTTAAGTACAAATTCTTAAAGAACTTTGGAATTGCTGCCGGTTATTCACACTACTTTACAGGTGATTTCATTGAAGATTCCGTTAATGGCGGTACAGGTAGGGCCGTGGGCGGACCCGGAACCAGTGAAGATAGTGATACAGACTGGTTCTATCTGCAGACTATGATGAAGTTCTAAGAAGTTTTTGAGACATGGGTGAACTCGTTTGTCCGTGTATTATAAGTTTTAAAAAGGGTAAGAGTCATTACGCTACTTACCCTTTTTTTATGGCATATTATCAGATAAAAGCCTGGTTGCAAATTCTTCAATCAGGGAAGAGTTATTATCATAATTTAACGCATAAGAATTTCATGTTGATAACACTTCGACTCCGCTCAGTGTGACGTCATCCTGAGCGGAGTCGAAGGATAGTTTTATTGCGATAGTAACCTAATTACGTAACTACTATCTTTGTAAGTGTCTGCATTAATGTAAGCATGGATAAGTTAATCGGGGCGAGCCGATTCGAACGGCCGACCTCGGCGTCCCGAAGGCGAAAGAGTGACTTTTTGTAAGTCATTCAATATTGTTTTAAAATAAAACTTCAATGCCGGCAATCATCAATCACCAGCCAGCCTCTTCTGAGAGAAATGGTATATTAGAAATAACAGGCTCATCAGATTCAACCCTGCTATTATTACACATGACCCCGTTATCCCAAATATGGGGACAAAAAGCACGCCCGTAAGTATAGCACCAATAAAAGCGCCTGTATGGTCTGCGCTGTCAATAGTCCCGGCAGTTGCGCCCAGCTCTCCTTTCCTCAAAAAATACAGCTTACTTGATATAGGGAACTCGATGCCTGTAAGTACACCGGTTATTACTACAAGAATCATAAACAGATATTCGGAATTAAAGAACAGAAAAGAGAGCTGATTCAGGACCAAAGGCATTATAAAGGCATAGACAACAATAAAGGCTTCCAAAACCGTGAGTATCTTTATCCAGTCTTTCTCCTTCCTCGCACTGACCTTGCCAGGCAACCCCTCTCCACCGGCAGTTGTTCTCTGCAATATCATCCTGTTGCTAAGGCCGCCTCCCATGGCCAGACCGAACATAAACACTGCAATGATCAGCCCTATCTTTTCATACACATATCCATATATATTTTGAAATGCATATATCAGAATAATCTCAAGCGCCATCCCGGCAAAACCGGTTGTTGCAACAACCGCTATGCTATTGAATCTCTGCTGAACATCAAGACTGCGTCTGAAGACAATAACATACACTATCCTGCAGACAAGGAACACAAAGATGGGGATTAGAATTATTTTCAGATGACTTCTTTCAAACAATTTAAGGACACTTCCCAGTTGACTGCCGGTAAGCTTGTCCCATAACATGAGATTAAAGAAATAAGTAACCGGTTTTGTATCTGTATTTACACTGAGTTCTTTTCTACTTTTAATCTCATCCCCGATAAACTTGACCCTCCCCGGCGGCAAGAGAGTATTGAATACATGCTCAGAGAAATATTCGGATTTGACACCACGTTCAACATAACGCTTAGCCAATGCCTGTATATCGAATGTGGCAGTATCAAACGAATTGCTTGCGAAGAAATAATTTGTCTGTCCCGGAGAAACAATTACGTGCGGAAATACACTATGCATGGTCTGATAAATAGAACCTACATAATTACCCACTTCTTCTCCGAGATAATTTACTGCAGACGATACCCCTGTCGCAAAAACACCATCCTTCTCAAGGATACCATTCGCCTCCTGAAAAAACTCTGACGTATAAAACCTGTTAAGAAACGCCGTAGACGGGTCAGGAATATTTACAAATATTAGATCGTATTTGTCCGCCTTCCCTGCTCTCTTAACAAAATATCTTCCATCAACATGAAATATCTTTACCCTCTCATCCGACAATGCCTCTAATTCGTCCGGCGGCAGATATTTCTTCGTTGATTCTATCAGAACAGGATCCAGTTCAATGTAGTGCAGTTCATCAATTGAGTGTTTCAACATCTCCCTGATTAATCCACCCATCCCTCCCCCTATCAGCAATACCCGCTTTGGGGCCGGATGTTGCGTCATTACCAGATGAGCTATTTGAGAATTTTCATAATCATCAGGGAATGCAAAATTATACTGGCCATTTCCGAATACACTGTATTGATCGTCCCTGACACCAATTACAATATTCTCATACCTTGAGTCTATTGATTCTAAAAGCCTTATATCAGGATTGGAGGATTTCCATCTTGCGTTTATAAAATAATTGTCAATCTTATTAACTGTACCTGAAACCAGTAAAATAAAAGCTACAAAGAAGAGTAACAGACATGCAAAAGAGTGCCCTTTCTTAAAGAATCTCTCTTTAAAGAATAAAAGTATTAAGAAGATATTTAAAAACAGAAAACAATCAAGGATCAGCGTTATCGCAAACGGTTGAAACCTGGAAACCAGAACAAACGTAAATAATAAGCCGCCTATAAGACTGCCAACGGATTCGAGTACATACATGAAACCGATGTCCACGGCTGAATCTCGCGTAAATCCCCGGACCATTTTACATGCAAGGGGAAATGCCAGGCCAATAGTGAAACTGAATGGCGTGATAATAAGTATAGATGAAAAAAGTAATGATAGTATCGGAATATACTGACCTGCAGGCACGTCGAGGATGTATCTTAATACCCTGATTAAGATTAATTCGAGAGGAAGGATTACACACATTAATACCAGTACTAACGTAAAAACAGGTACGTGCTCTCTTAACCTGTCTACAATCCTTCCCCCTGTTGCCGCACCGGATGCAACACCAAAAAGCCAGGTACCGAGAATTATTCCAAAACAGAGTTCATTACCGAAAAAGACTACTATAAATTCCCGGATTATCAACACCTGCGCAATCGTTGCGTAACATCCGATGAATACCATCGAAAACAAAACAAACAACCACGTCCTATTTTCACGAACCATGCATTTCTCCGTACTACAATTTTAGCTCACTTCAAACTTTAGGCCTTTTAGGCACTTTGATTGTGAGGCTTCTTGTCATCCTCGCCTGCCGGACGGGCAGGGGCGCCTTTTGTCCCCGCCTAACAAACTGGCGGGCAGGCGGGGGAGCGGTGATATATTACATAACTACTAAATCCCATTTTATATATAAGGGAGGCTATTTGGTATTATAAAAAATATTTTTTCGCTCGGACTTACAGTGAAAGTCCTTGTGCAGGCGATATTTATTACCTGAACAGGCTTTTCTCTCTATAAAAAACCGGCCGGTATATTAAGAAGTATTAATCTTTTCAGTATTTGAACCGATAATAACGGTGGATTCTTTATATATGTATAGTAATCAAGACCATAAATCATGATACAAGAAAATATCACTACACCTGTGTCAAAAAACAAAGGATATATCCTCGTAATTGATGATGAGGATAATATCCGTTCCTTGTTTGCAAACTACCATGAGAAACTTGGATACCAGGTCGACATGGCCAAGGATGGGAGCGAGGCCAAGAACCTGATAGATCAAAACATATATGACATAGCACTCCTGGATGTCGGTTTACCTGACTGTAATGGTCTTGATCTTTTAAAGGAGTTAAAGGAGATACATCCCCCATGTCTAGGTGTATAAATGGAAGGATAAAGATGTTCTCACGCAGAGCCGCTAAGTTCGCTAAGAAAAAGAAATATGCTTGAAACAAGACCCCCTTTGCGTTCTTGGCGTCTTGGCGTGAGCAAAAAAGAAGTTTTGTGCCTTTTCGGGTGTTTCGTGGGCTTTCTCTAAATTCATGGATATTAAAATAAACTGGCGTTTTCCATTGACTTTTGGAGGGTTTGTTGATAGCATTATTATCCTCATATATAAATATCACTTCTCTGCAAACTTACCTTCTGTTTATCTGATATCAATTTTCGTATAATAAATTGAGCTATCTGTGCAGTAATAACTATCTTATTTAAACATCAACAAAGTGTTTTGTCCTGGAGACAGTAATAATGATCAAATGCAAATGGTCCTGTTTTAAGTTCCTTTTCCTGATAGTACCTCTCTTATATGGCTGCAGCAGTACCTACGTATCAACGCTACCACCGTATAAACCTAAAGAACCAAAACCTGAAATAGTTATTCCGGAATCTATCATGAGCGAATTGAATAAATTCAAGATCAGGCCATGGAAATATGTAGTATTACATCACAGTGCTACTGATCAAGGAAATGCAAGACGCTTTGACAAGCACCACAGAGAAGAGAAGGGATGGGTAAACGGTCTAGGTTATCATTTCTTAATAGGAAACGGAAACGGCTCAAGAGACGGCCAGATAGAGGTTGGAAACAGATGGGATGCCCAGATAGATGGTGCACACGCCGGCAAAGATGAATATAACAAACATGGCGTGGGAATCTGCTTAATTGGTAATTTTGAAGAGGGCTATCCGACAAGCTCACAGATTTCGTCCCTAACGTATTTAATTAATTATCTTCAGGAACGCTGCAACATACCCAGAAACCAAGTCATAATGCATAGAACCTTTCGTAAAACAGCATGCCCGGGCAGACATTTCCCTTACAACAAGGTAATGGCCAGTCTGAGATAGACAGCTGAGCCTTTAGCCTTTAATAAAATATGTTAGACCGCTATTGTACGCAACAAAAGACTATCCTTCGACTCCCCGTCCGATCCGGCACGGGCGGGCGCTCAGGATGACGTCACACTGAGCGAAGTCGAAGTGTTATTAACATTGAAATTCCTGTGCATTAGAATTAAAAAGCGATAATGATACCCATAAGAGACAGAAATCCATCAGGTACATTTCCCTACGTTACAATAGGGATTATTGTCATAAACGTTCTCATATTCCTGTATGAACTTTCCCTGGGATCAGGTTTAGGCGAATTTATAATGAGATTCGGTGTAGTACCACTTAAAGTCAGTTACTATTCCCAGGCTTCTGACTTAACATTTATAAATACATTTTTTCCGTTCATTTCATCAATGTTTTTGCACGGAGGGTTTATTCACCTTATCGGCAACATGTGGTTTCTCTGGATATTCGGTGATAATATTGAAGATAAACTGGGTCACTTCAGATTTATTGCCTTTTATTTACTCTGTGGAATTATCGCTTCATCCGTTCACGTCTTCTTTAATATACAATCAAAAGTTCCATGTGTAGGTGCCAGCGGAGCAATTGCAGGTGTGCTTGGGGCGTATATGATAACGTTTCCACGTGCAAGGGTTGTCACCATAGTACCTCTGTTTGTTTTCATACAGGTAATGGAACTTCCGGCAATGGTCGTCCTCGGTTTCTGGTTTGTTATTCAATTCTTCAACGGTGCAGCAACTATCACGGCATCAACTTCAGGTGCCGGTGTTGCATGGTGGGCACATATAGGAGGTTTTGCGGCAGGGGTAATAATACTGTACATCATGCGCATATTCTTTGCAAAAAACCCCGTAAGGAGGAGATAAAAGGTTTCATCTACATCTGCTCCGGTACTTCCTCATCATAATGCGATATCTCTCCGAAGCTCACTCCCTCTCTCCAGAGAAACAGGAGTCCGACTATCGTAACAGGTATGACACTCAGCGCCCACAGTATTATTGCAAAACTCTGTGCAGATGATAAACCGACACCAAATATAATCAAGGTTTTCTGAACAGCAATGTGAAAAACCCCAATAAAACCCGGTGCCTGTGGTAGCGCTATAGCCAGGCATAGACAAACCATTACGAAACATGCTCCTGCAAACGATAATTTGATATCAAAGGCGTAGCATAATACGTATATAGGCGTGGCATTAAAAAACCATATAATGAGAGACAGCACCCCTATCCATAACAGCTTTGTTTTGTGGTCAAAAACCTGAAGGCCGGAAATGAATGAATGAAGCAGGTTAACCAGCTTATCCTTTAGATGATACGGAAAGAGGAAAAGCAGTTTCTCAAAAACTGCACCCGCCTTTTTGGGGTATAATGATAATAAGAAAAGTGACGTTATTGCAAGTATCCCAAAGAATGCCATTACAATTGACCATTTCTTCAATTGTTTTATTGTATTTGAGGCCTCTGCCTCACTCTCTTCATTAACAACAGACAAAGGTACTCCAGGCTTTTCATTAACATATTCTGCCCTTACAACTTCTGTTGACGCCTCGGCATGGTTAATCATACTGACGCTCTTGTCCTGTAATGTATCTGCAGGCAGGAAGAAGAAAAGCAGTGATGCAAATACTATAATGCCTAACATATCAAAGATCCTCTCCATCACAACCGTAGCAAATGATGCTGTCACCTTGACCTTCTCTTTCTTTGCAACCATGACAGGCCTTATAATCTCTCCAATCCTTGCCGGTAATACACAATTCGCCATAAAACCAATCATTGTTGCAGAGAACAGATTCAACACAGAGACTCTCTTTATGGGTGCAATTAATGCAGACCATCTAACCGCCCTGAGATAGTGACTCACAAAGATGAGTATTAATGTAGGTATGATATATATATATTTTGCATCCTTAAGTGCTACACTCAACTGAGACCACTCAATCTTTCTCGCAAAAAGCCACGAGCAGATAATACTTATCAGTATCCCTGCAATAAATATGATCTTTTTCTTGTCCAGTTTCATGTTCAGGTCTTTCGTAAGAATATTTTAGTTGAGTAAAACCCCTCTTTAAACCACCCTAAGCTGCAGATCGATTTTCTGTGCTTACATCTATAAAATAAAAAAGCCGGGTATATCCCGACTTTTTCATTATTAGTTCTTCAAGAATTCCGGTAAACAGTTGGGTAAGCCTATAACACCTTACTCCTTTACCTCATAATCTGCATCAATGACGTCTCCGCCCTCTTTACCTTTCTTAGAGTCCTTTCCTTCAGATTCGCTTCCTTCCGTTGCCGCACCGGCATCTGCTCCTACACCAGCTTCTGCACCCGCACCTGCGGCCTGCTCCTTCTGTGCTGATGCCTCATACATAGCCTGTGCCAGCTTATGGGAAGCTGTCTGCAGTTCCTCTGTTGCCTTCTTGATCTCTTCTACATTAGTTCCCTCTTTCGCCTTCTTAAGTTTTTCCAGCGCCTGTTCTATGTTGGCCTTCTCTTCCTCACTAACCTTATCACCATGTTCTTTTAAGGTGTTCTCAGTCGAATAGATTGCCTGATCAGCCTGATTCAACACATCTACTAATTCCCTCTTACTTTTATCTTCTTCTGCATGTGATTCAGCTTCACTTTGCATTTTCTTGATTTCTTCTTCAGATAATCCGGAAGACGATTGTATCTGGATAGATTGTTCTTTACCCGTTCCAAGATCTTTAGCCGAAACATGAAGGATACCATTTGCATCAATATCAAAAGAGACCTCAACCTGCGGAACACCTCTTGGGGCCGGAGGGATTCCGGCTAATTGGAAGCGCCCAAGTGTCCGGTTATCGGCAGTCATTGGACGTTCGCCCTGCAAAACGTGTATGTCTACAGCAGTTTGATTATCTGCCGCAGTTGAAAATATCTCTTTTTTATTTGTCGGTATTGTTGTATTTCGTGGAATCAGGACTGTACAAACATTCCCAAGGGTTTCAATTCCCAACGAAAGCGGTGTAACATCCAATAACAAGACATCATGAACTTCACCGGCAAGAACGGCGCCTTGAATTGCAGCACCCAGTGCAACAACTTCATCCGGGTTTACGCTCTTATTCAGATCTTTCTTAAAAACCTCTTTTACCAGTTTCTGTACAATAGGCGACCTTGTCGTCCCGCCCACAAGTATTATCTCTTTTATATCTCCAGGACTGACTTTTGCATCTTCCATTGCAAGCTCACATGGTTTGCGGCACTTCTCGATAAGATGATTTATCAATTGCTCAAATTTCGCCCTTGTCAAACTCATAGTCAGATGCTTTGGTCCTGCCTGGTCTGCTGTTATAAAAGGCAGATTAATCTCCGCAGTTGTCGAAGTTGAAAGTTCGCATTTAGCCTTTTCTGCAGCTTCCTTAAGACGCTGTAAAGCCATGTGATCCTGCCTGAGCTCAATACCCTGCTCTTTCTTAAACTCGTCAGCAATATAGTTCAGTATTACCTGATCAATGTCATCTCCTCCAAGATGTGTGTTACCATTCGTAGAGAGAACCTCAAAAACACCTTCGCCTACTTCCAGTATTGAAATATCAAACGTTCCGCCCCCAAGGTCAAAAACAGCTATTTTTTCATTTTTCTTCTTATCAATACCATATGCTAAAGATGCTGCGGTCGGCTCATTAACGATACGAACCACATCCAGGCCGGCTATCGTTCCGGCATCCTTCGTTGCCTGTCTCTGACTATCATTAAAATAAGCAGGAACAGTAATCACGGCCTTTTTTACTTCTGTACCCAGATAATCTTCAGCCGTTTTCTTAAGATCTTGAAGTACCATTGCAGAGATTTCTGGAGGGGTAAAACTCTTTCCCCTTGCTTCTACCTTTACTAATTCGTCAGGATTGCCAACGATTGCATATGGTACCAGTTTCTCTTCCTGTCCAACTTCGTTATGTCTCCTGCCCATAAAACGTTTAATAGAAAAGACTGTATTCTTAGGGTTAATAACCGCCTGTCGTTTGGCAAGTTGTCCAACCAAACGCTCATCTTTGTCAGTGAAAGCCACTACAGAAGGAGTAATCCTGTTTCCTTCAGCATTTGTAATAACCTTGGGTTGATCACCTTCCATTACAGCCACTACAGAGTTAGTAGTTCCCAAATCGATTCCTATGATTTTTTCCATCAAATTCTCCTTAAATAATAAATTCAGCGCTTCTGTGTACTCTGATTGTCAATTCTGTAATACTCTTTATATAAACGTGATATAGGCATTGTCTGACAATGCAGGCAGAAATAATAAATTTCACCTAATCACAAAAACTCTCTGTTTTGAAATACGCAAACTATATACCATATAATCCTCAAATATCATATGCATATGGTATTGCGTGGCTTATGGTAATCTGATTATCTCTGGCTTTGAGGTTTCTGCCGTTTTTACAAGCATGCTATGCCATTATGGCATACGCATATTTTCAGCATATTTCTCCCAGGGCATCTTCCATGCTATAGAAACCCGGCGGTTTTCCGGACAAGAATTTTGCTGCACGAATGGCACCCATAGCAAAAGAGTCCCTCGTTTGTGCTTTATGAACCAATTCGAGCCGTTCGCCGCCACTGCAGAAAGTTATGGTATGTTCCCCTACGATGTCTCCGGATCGTATGGAATGTATACAGATTTGATCTTGTGGCCTTTCACCGGTAAGGCCTTTACGCCCATAGATTACAACATCATCCATTTCCCGATTTGTCGCAGAGCATATTTTCTCTGCAAGCTTTAAAGCTGTCCCACTCGGCGCATCTTTCTTAAGACGATGATGCGATTCAATTATTTCAATATCAGACTCGTCTCCAAGTATCTTTGATACGGTCTCAGCAAGGCTAAAGAGCAAATTTACGCCAATACTCATATTGGGAGAAAAAAGGCACGGTATCTTTTCAGATGCTTTATTTATCTCCTCTTTTTGTTCACTGTCCAGGCCTGTAGTACCTATCACTGCTGCAACCCCATTATCAACACAATACTTCAGCCTGGTCATGGTAGAGGCAGGAGTGGTAAAATCTATGAATACATCCGGTGAGCCACTAAGCTCATGTGATATTTTGACTCCATCATGCCCCTGGCCGATAACGGAATTTAAATCCTTTCCCATGTCAGGATGACCTTCCATCTCAAGCGCTGTCACTAATTTCAGGCCTTCATCTTCTGCAACAAGCCCGGCAATCCTCAATCCCATACGTCCACAAACACCATTTATTCCTATATTGATCATGTAATTATTAACCTTCTATTTCTAAGAGATACACATTTAATCGTGGGTATAGATGTGCTATTTATCACGCATTTTTCTATACCTTTTGCTTGCATTCTTAAGATAACTCCTCTCCCTCCTCGTCAAACTCTTCATACCCGTACGGTTAACCTTATCCAGCAAAGCATCAACTACTTTTCTAACTTCTTCCTCTTTTCTATATTCATTCTCTTTTTGTTGATTCTGCCGCGATATGATAAAATTAGTAAATCTAGGCTCGTAACGAATAAACAGAAAACCATAAAGAAGTCCTCCGAGATGAGCGAAATGTGCAACATTACCACCGGTTGGCATAAGGCAGTTAAACACCGTTATGCCGGCAAAGATCGTTACAAGATATTTTGCCTTTATTGGAAAAACAAAGAAGATTATAGTAGCATTTGGATAAAACATGGCGAATGCAATCTCGACGGCAAAGATTGCGCCGGAAGCACCAAGGATCGGGTTGTTAGGCGTGAACAGACAGCCAAATATGCCGGCAAAAATACCTGCCGTAAAGTACATGGTCAAAAATCTCCTTGTACCCATAGCCTTTTCAACTTCACTGCCGAACATCCATAAAACAAGCATATTGAATATTATGTGCCAGGGATCGGAAACACTATGCAGAAACATGTATGTTACTAACTGCCATAGCCAGAGTTTTCCAATAGCAAGTGGTTGGTAGAGCCAGAAAAGAGTTGTAAATCGGTCAGGCCCCAACTTTACATGATGAACAACTCCATCGGTTTCTGGAGACATCCCCATGGTCGGCACCCCCCACTGAGAACTAATAGTGGAAAACAGAAGCTGGACTATAAAAACAGTGACATTTACAATTATCAGTATCATTATAACCCTGGTCCACTTACTTCCTATTGTTACACCAAACCCGGGCTTGTAATAACTATCATTATAATTTGACATTTCTATTCAGGATTCCTATTCTGGAAATTCATAACTTGCTATTTTCAGTACCTTTAGTGTGGAAAAAGTTTGAACTTTCAATATAACTAATTCAATGAAAAAGTCAAGATTGTTATCATGTTCCAGTTCCTATAAAAGCACCTTTAAAGAAACATGGCCATCCATTGATTTAAGGATTACACAGACATGAAATTCTGCTCCGTTTCCATAATGAGGACTAAGCGTTGCGGCATTAATAGACATTATTTATTAAGTATTTTACTAAACAGGTAAATACCGAGAATAAGATTAACAGCATTTGCAGCCCAGACGGAAGGAATAATTGGGAAATTCATACTATCTGCCAGAATTAATCCTGTTGCAACCAAGGGGTAGTAAATGAAAAGTATTAATATAAAACTAATCCCTAAACTAATAAGCATATTATTGCTTCTTGTCATTATACCCAATGGAATACCTATCAAAATAAACGAAAGGCTGGCAAGAGAAGGTGAAAGTCTCTTGTGAATGTTTATTGACAGCTCACGACTCATCTTCTGATTTTCTGCTACTCCAACACGCTCAATAAGTACCAGGCGTTCTTTTACCAGAGCTTCTTCGCTACGGAGAAATTCTTTTACTTCTAACCCTGTATCCTCAATCTTCTTATTTTCATTTTCTATCGCTCTCTCCGCTATCGACATCTTTCTCTTTGCTTTCTTGATTCTTCGTTTTTCTTTCTCTATTATCTTTTCAATCAACGAAACATTTTTCTTAAATTCCTCCTCACCCCTAAGATCAAACCCCAGTATACTCGTGTCTTCTTCAATCTCTCTTTCCAGTTTCAACTTACTGATATTACTCCGCGCCACATTTATGTAGTTTTCAAAGACACTGATATCAAACTTTGCACGTTTTATCGCCCCCTCCTGCTTTGGTATTTTCGCTTTTGACTTCTTTAATTCCACTTCAGCTTTTCGCACTTTCGTTGTATTCGCACTAATTTCTGCATCCATAGCTGAAACTTCTCTCCAAGTGGTCTTGACAGTTCTTTCCGGATCTTTGAACTGTTCCTCTGAACCACTTAATTTATCTTCAATTTCTCCTCTTTGTGCAATAAGACTTGTTAGCGTTGCATATTTAAGCGCTTTATGCCTCAATCTCTGCCTTAATGGAATCTCAAACACGGCTTCCTCAAAATTCCCCGTTTTAGGAGTATCGATATTGTTCTTAATATCAGGCCTAATAAATTCACCACGCCTTAATGTCAGCAAAATCCTGCTACCAGACTCACCTACTTCTATTTCACCTTCCTCGGCTAACAATATATTAACTATATAGTCGTCAGCATACTCAAAGACTGCAATGTCCCTATAAATACCATCTTCAATGCTGGTAATGTAAATTTGATATGGATGAAAATCAATCTTCTTTTTAGCTGTTATAAAGTGTGTAGCAAGAACTCGTTTGACTGCTTTTTCCTGAAGTTCTCTCACTTTAAAATACGACTTGGGCAATACTTCGGCATTTAGATATAAGGTTAATATGCTGAAGATTACTCCTGTAACGACTATCGGCGTCACTATGTGGTGAAGATGCATGCCAGCTACTTTGATTGCAGTAATCTCATTGTCAGCGCTCAGCCTTCCATAAGTCATAACCGTAGAGGTAAGTAATGAAGCAGGTAAAGCATGCGGGATTGTATATATGGCCATGTAAGGAAGAACAGAAAAAAGACTTGGCACATCAAGTCCTTTATGAAGCAGCTGGACTGAGAACCCAAGTACCAACAAAAACTCGAGACAGAATATTGCCGGTACAAATGTCCTTAATAACTCCTTCACTAAGTATCTATGTAAGATATTGATATTTATCATCTTTATCAGATAGTTTTATGTTGTGCAGAATATCAGATTTATAATCTCAAAATCGATTATATCTATCTGGCTTCGAATAGGTCAATAATAAATATATAATCGGACAACTACTGCAGGAGACACAATCTTTCTGTTGACAAAAGCCTTTTGTGTGATAACATCATTTTGAAAACCTTACACGTGGCCTTAGATACATAATAAGTCAAACAGGAAAGTCATATGTCTAGAAACAACAACACGATAAGAGAATGTACCAGACTGTTTTCATACGCAAAACCACATTGGAAGATGTTTGTGTTAACCCTAGTCTGTATGGGACTTTTCACACTGCTCATTGGCGCTCAATTAGCATTAATCAAACCCGTAATAGATCGTCTGATAAGTGGAGAAACAATCAATTCTTCGTCAGGGGCATACAGCCTGCAAAGCAAAAAAGATTCAGGGGATGCATTAAGCAGTTTAAGCAGAAAAACTGTCACCAGAATTAAAGATACAACATTCATATCAAAATTTGAAGAATCGTTAAAGAAAGTAACAAGCTCTTTCACTGCCATAGGCATTCTTGTTGCGATTATGGCTCCATTCATTTTTGCTTTCAGTTACCTGCAAACATACCTGAAGAGCCATGTCATGTGGAGTGTCCTCATGGATATACGAAATCATCTATGTGAACATTTACTCCCACAATCACTGAGTTATTTTGAAAATAGAAAAAGCGGAGAACTGATCTCCAGACTTACTAATGATATTACGGCAACACAATTCGGGCTTTCGATACTGTTTGACAGTGTTCTCCTTCAACCCATGCGTCTGTTATGCGGATTAGGACTGGCCTTTTGTTTTACCTGGAAGCTGTCTCTATTTACATTTGTACTATTCCCGATTGTCATTATTCCTGTGCTGGTTTTTGGCCGCAAAATAAAGAAATATGGAAGTAAAAGTTTAATGCATTTAGGAGAACTGACTGATGCAATGCGAGAAATGTTTTCAGGAATAAGGATTGTAAAAGCCTTTAAGATGGAAGACGAAGAAATCGTAGAATTCAAGAATTTAAATTCAAGGTTCTTCAAAAGAATGATGCAGACAGTTAAGGCAAAGGCCCTGAATACAAGTACTACTGAGTTTATCTATTCATTAGGATTAGCCGCAATCATAATCGTCGGCGGTTATGTTATTACAGCCAATAAAATCTCTCCGGGTTCACTTGGAGGATTTGTTACCGTAACTGCATTTTTGATACTTCCAGCAGTAAAAAAATTAGCTAAAAGCTATGCAAAACTGCAGGAATCCTTAGCTGGTGCAAGCCGGGTATTCGAGTTGCTTGACCAGCATCCATCAATCACAGATAACCCTGATGCCATAGAGTTGAAAAAAATAGAGAAAACCGTCTCGTTTAAGAACGTAAACTTCGCATACGACAGCATACCGGTACTCAAGGACATCAACCTTACGGTTGAAAAGGGACAGATAATTGCAATAGTGGGAGAAAGCGGTGCTGGCAAATCTACAATGCTGGACCTTGTCCCGCGTTTTTACGATCCTCTCAGTGGAGCTGTCGAAATCGACGGCACAGATATCCGTTTAATAAAGCGTGATTCACTCCTGGAGCATATTGCAATTGTCAGCCAACAGACGTTTCTGTTCAATAGAAGCTTTAAAGACAACATCCTGTGTGGGAGAAGAGACGCCAGTTTAGAAGAGATAGAAGATGCTGCCAAAGCGGCGAATATACATGATTTCATCACAAGCCTTCCGGATGGTTATGATGCCTTAGTGGGAGAACAGGGCGTAAAGCTCTCCGGCGGTCAGAGGCAAAGGGTAACAATAGCAAGGGCAATACTTAAGAATGCACCTATATTGATTTTAGATGAAGCAACATCGTCTCTGGATTCTGAATCTGAAATGCTTGTCCAGGAAGCATTGGACCATCTAATGGAAGGCAAGACAACTTTCGTCATTGCACATCGCTTATCAACCATACGTCATGCCGATAGAATCTTAGTCTTAAAAGATGGTTATCTTGTTGAAACAGGGACACATGACGAACTGATAGAAAAAGAGGGTGAATATAAAAAGTTGTATAGGGTACAGTTTGAAACCTGACAGTCAATTCACAGCTCTCCATATTTAACCTCCATAAAACACATTCAAGACAGATTATGAAAATATTAATTACCGGACCACACGGTATGCTGGGAACAGATATTATTAATTTGCTTCGAAAAGAAGCGGCTTCATCCACCCACAACAAGGATTTAAAAGTCATAGAAGCCCCACACGAAGAACTTGATATCACACTTGAAGATGAAGTATCAAACTTTATTTCCAGACACACACCGGATATTATTATTAATTGTGCCGCCTATACAAACGTTGACAAGTGCGAGACCGAAAGAGAGAAGGCATTCAAGGTTAATGCCCTTGGGCCAAAATACATAGCTGCTGCGGCAAAAGAATGTGGTGCCAGGATTATTCATATCAGTACCGACTTTGTGTTTGATGGTAATAGTGAGAGGCCATACGTTGAGGAAGACCAGACCAAACCATTGTCAGAATATGCCAGGACAAAACTTGAAGGCGAAAAGAATATCCAGGATTACTGCAATTCATTTCTGATAGTAAGAACTTCATGGTTGTTCGGACATCATGGGGCAAACTTTGTGAAAAAGATGCTTGAACTGGCAGGGCACAAAAAAGAACTCTCCATTGTCACTGACGAAACAGGCTCCCCGACATACACTACTGACTTGGCCGAAGCCCTGTGGATCTTAATTGAGAAGGGATGTGAAGGTATTTTCCATGTCTCCAATGAAGGATATTGTTCGCGCTATGAATGGGCAAAATATATTTTTGAAACACAGGGTTACAACATTAAAGTTAACCCTATAAAATCATCCCAATATAAACGTCCTGCAAAAGTCCCTCTTAACTCAACTCTGAACTGTCAAAAGCTCACCACAAGTACCGGAATGCGAATGAGGCCCTGGCAAGAAGCATTAAGTGCATATCTGAATAAACAATAAACACACATGAAGAAATCAATAGTTGCCCGTGGCATCAGGGTACATAATTTAAAGAATATCAATATAGAAATCCCGTTACGTAAACTGGTCGTGATAACCGGTGTCAGTGGTTCAGGCAAATCAAGCCTTGCTTTTGATACCCTGTATGCTGAAGGCCAGAGGAGATATGTGGAATCATTTTCTGCATACGCCCGTCAATTCCTTGAAAGGGTGGACAAACCGGATGTAGATCATATAGAGGGCATACCTCCTGCAATTGCAATCGAGCAAAAGAATCCCGTAAAAAACCGCCGTTCCACTGTCGGAACTGCAACCGAAATAAATGATTATCTCCGGCTTCTTTTTGCACGCATAGGCAAAACTTACTGCACAAAATGTGGAGAGATTGTCCGAAACGATACAATAATACAGGTCACAGACTGCATACTATCGCTTCCTGAAAACACCAGATTTCTTGTTGCGTTTCCTGTTGCGATCAGCAAGAAAATGCCCAGTGACATGCAGGTTTCAGCCTTAAGGGAACGAGGCATAATTAGAATCCTTGCAGACGATAATATTATAGATATCTCATCCACACCTGAAGACTTTGACATACGCAAGTATGAGTCAGGTGCCGGAGTAGTAGACAGATTAGTAGTGGGGAAGAAGATTAAGGGCCGCCTTATAGATAGCCTTGAGACAGCTTACAGTCTGGGTTTTGGATATCTAAGGATCCTCTTCTTAACTGATGGAATTAAGAAAGATATAAAAGATAATATTGTTGAATCAAGTTCTTTTACAAAGAAACTTGCAGGAAAGAAGCTTAAGACTGTCTTAATAAATGATTCAAAATGGCTTGAAATATCATTCAGCAATCACTTCTGTTGCAATAATTGTAATATAGAATACAAGGCACCCACTCACCATCTGTTTTCCTTTAATAATCCCCTGGGAGCATGTAAGAAATGCCAGGGATTCGGCCACACTATAGAAATAGATATGAATCTCGTTGTACCTGACAAAACAAAAACCATTAATGAGGGAGCAATAGCCCCCTGGAATTCACCGGCCTATTGTAACCTGCTCGAAGAATTACAGGCAGCAGCATCAGATTACAACATTCCGCTTAATATACCATTCAATAAATTAACGAAGGGCCAGTTGAAATTAATCGAAGAAGGGACTGATGACTTCACCGGTATTAATGAATTCTTCGACTGGCTGGAGGGAAAGAAATATAAGATGCACGTCAGGGTGTTACTCAGCAAATACCGATGCTATACCGTATGTTCTGAGTGTAAAGGTACCAGGCTTAATCCATCTGCCCACAATGTGAAGATTAATCAATATAACATAACAGACATATGCAGTATGTCTATTGATGAAACATACAGTTTTTTTGAGAAAATAAAGCTCTCAAAATACGAGGAAGAAGTAGCCAGACTTTTGTTACTGGAGATAAAGAAAAGGCTTGGCTACATGGTCAAGGTGGGATTAGAATATTTGACACTGGACAGAATGACAAGAACCTTATCTGGCGGAGAAGCACAGAGGGTAAATCTTACCACCTCACTCGGCTCATCGCTCGTTAATACATTATATATTCTGGATGAACCAAGTATTGGTCTACACCCAAGGGACACGAAGCGTCTTATCAACATACTGGCACAACTCAGGGATATAGGGAACACAGTCTTAGTAGTCGAGCATGATAGAGATATGATTAAGTCAGCAGACTATCTCATAGATATTGGGCCTGGAGCAGGTGAAAACGGCGGAAATATTGTTTATGCAGGAGATGTAAAAAAAATATCCTCTCGAAATGGTTCCTTAACAGGACAATATTTGAAAGGCAAGAAACAGATTGAACTGCCTTTGGCAAGAAGACAAATTACACAAAATCACATTGAAATTGCAGGGGCGTCAGAAAACAACCTGAAAAATATTACCGTACGTTTTCCCCTCAAGGTATTCACCTGTGTAACCGGTGTATCAGGTTCCGGTAAAAGTACACTGATCCAGGACACTCTGTATGGCGCCCTTAAAAGAAGAATGGGAATCTATAATGGCTTTATAGGGAACCACAATGACCTGAACATCAATGGACACATCGACGATGTAATCATGGTTGACCAATCACCTATTGGCAGGACGCCCAGGTCAAATCCGGTTACCTATGTAAAGGTATTCGATTTTATAAGGAAGATATTTGCTTCCACCAGGGAGGCAAGATTACACAATTATACCCAAAGCTCTTTTTCTTTTAATGTCAAAGGAGGCAGGTGTGATTATTGTGAGGGCTGTGGTTACATTAAGGTGGATATGCAGTTTCTTGCCGATGTATACGTAACCTGTGATCAATGCCACGGCAAGCGTTTCAGGAAAGATATTCTGGAAGTTTGTTATAAAGAGAAAAACATCCATGATGTTTTAGAAATGACCGTAAGCGAGGCAATGGTATTCTTTTCCACACGTAACAAGCATGCGCTGACATCAGAAATGAACACCAGTCTATCTAAGGCGGCATCACACATCAAAAAGGGACTGAAATATCTTGAGGATACAGGCTTAGGATACCTTAGATTAGGGCAGCCGGCAACGGCACTCTCAGGAGGCGAGGCGCAGCGATTAAAACTGGCAACTTATATGGCAAAGGGAAAACACGAAGAAATACTTTTCATATTTGACGAACCTACAACGGGTCTGCATTTTGACGATATAAGAAAGCTGCTTGATTGTTTCCAGAGGTTAATAAATAACGGACATTCCGTGATCGTCATTGAACATAATCTTGAAGTCTTAAAATGCGCAGACCATATAATCGATCTCGGGCCGGAAGGCGGAAAAGGAGGAGGATATGTATTAGGATGCGGCAGACCGGAAAAAATAGCTAAATTAAAGAAGTCCTATACGGGAAAATATCTTAAAGAATACGTATGAGGAAGAGTCAACCATTGAGATATATGATTTATCAATTATAATCAATCCTTAAATTCTTGAATCCCTAAATTCCTAAATTCGTCATATCTTCGTTCAAGAAAGGTCCAGCATCTTCTGAATAGCCGATAAGGCCTTTTTCGCTATCTCATCCGGCACTGTAATAACATACTGAATATCCTCCAGTGACCACAACACTTTCTCCAGTGTATTTAATTTCATATTGGGGCAATCCGATAGAGGTGTAACCGGCATAAAGATCTTATCAGGATTCTCCTTCCTCAGCCTGTGCAAGATCCCTATTTCAGTCCCGATGACGAATTCCTTCGCATTACTGCTGTTTGCATATCTTAAAATACCGGATGTACTTGCTACGTGGTCTGCAAGCGCAATTACATCAGGCGTACACTCAGGATGCACAACTACCTCTGCCTCCGGGTGTTCGGATTTTATCTTAACTATCTGATCAGCAAGTATCCTGTGATGAGTTGGACAATAACCATCCCAGTAAATCATCTCTCTATTAAGACATGATGAAACATATGCACCGAGGCTCTTATCAGGGATAAATAATATCTCCTCATCTTCAGGGATGGATGACACGATTTTCACAGCGTTCGATGAAGTACAGCATATATCGCTTTCAGCCTTGACGGCAGCAGTAGTATTAACGTAACACACGATCCTGGCATTTGGATAAAGTTCCTTTTTCTTCCTTAATTCCCTTGCCGTGATCATATTCGCCATTGGGCACCCTGCATGCTCATCCGGCATAATAATAGTCTTATCCGGGGACAATATTGCAGCAGTCTCCGCCATGAAATGAACACCGCAAAAGACAATCAAGTCCGCATCCGCCTTTGCAGCCTGCTGAGACAAACCCAGGGAATCTCCGATATAATCTGCAATATCCTGAATCTCACCACGCTGATAATTATGTGCCAGGATAATGGCATTATGCTTCTTCTTCAGCTCAGAAATCTTTTCAACAATCGGATCAGACACAATCCTACACTCCTTTTCTAAAAGATATGAAATATTTATGCACTATTATCATTTAAATATCTTATTTTACAACAACTTTTTATGTAATGTACGCCACCGAATTTTCTGTGGATGCACCTACCATACCAGGCCAGTCAGGCTAGCAAAAGCAACACAGAAACTGTCAAATAAAAAGATTTAGCAAATGAACTAATATTTGCTTTTAGATTAAGAAAAGACTTTTAACTTTGGCGAGATAAAGAATGACCTGTTCTGATGTTGCAGATTTGCTGCAAGTCCTAGTTTTACAATACGGGCGATACTGGATTCGAACCAGTGACCCCTTGCTTGTCGAGCAAGTGCTCTAGCCAACTGAGCTAATCGCCCATGAAATACGTTATGTTGATTTCGAGAAAGGTGTGATGAAATCATGGAGTAAGAATATTAAAATCTCTATGAATGAGTAATTCCCTGCTCTCTATTTATCATTCATTATTATGGTTTTTATCTTAGCAAAGACAGAGACAGTGTCAAGCAAATTCAAAAGTGCTTAACCATCCGGTATTCATACAAATAACACCTCAGGATTTTCCTAAAGAATATGTTTAGAACACCGATAATATTACAATAGAGGGACCAGCCAGGGCGATGTGGTAAATACACATTACTCTTAAAATTATCACCCTTAAATGGACATGGGCACTAAAGATGGATATTGATCAGGAAGAGTACATAAAACTTTTTAAGCCTATTAAAAAACGGATTGAGCATCTGGAGGCTAACGATCCGGACAACGAAAACCTTGATGAACTTAAGCTTATACTATCTGACAATTTATCGAATGATGGCAAGATTCATAACCGATCTTCTTTAATGAATAAAAAATTCCATCTCTTTTATTTAAATTATAAGGATTCTTTGCATAAATATGAAACAGGTCACTTGTATAATTAGGTGATAAAGCGCCTGTTAATATTTCGGGTTTCCTTCACCAGACACTTCACGTTCTTTGTATTCCTTGTATCCTTCGGCGTCACCAAATTTAGAGGGATTCATTATATCAATTAAATTTGTATATTTACCCCCTGCAGCTTTTACCTTTCTCTTTAAAATATCTTTGTCATTCTGTAACTATTTTATTCTTTGCTTTATCTGTGCCCTGTTATGAACCAGATATCCAATCTTGATGACAATAGTGTTTCATTATGACTGGAAGGGGCGGAGGCTGCAGGAGTTCTATTGATTAAAAGGCAGGCGGCAGGCGGGGAGCAGTGAACAATCTTTCATATTTAGTATATTCTATTGACATAGACAGGTTACTGTTCTATCATTTGTTGATCGAGATATAAATATTCATTGGAATTTTCTATGGAGGTTGAAGATGCATAATGAATTTACTGCTATTATTGAGAAAGATGAAGAGTGGTATATTGCATACTGCCCTGAGATCCCAGGAGCGAATGGTCAAGGCAAGTCGCACGATGAGTGCAGAGAAAATCTTGCTGAAGCCATCTCCTTAATTCTTGAAGAACGTAGAAACGATGTTTTACGTGGCGTACCAGAGAATGCAATAAAGGAAGTTGTTACAATAAAATGAAAAGGTATGCTCTACTTAAACATCTGCGTAAATATGGATGTTTTCTGAAAAGAGAAGGCAGCTCACACTCATTATGGTGCAATCCAAAGACAGGTCATGTAGAAGCAATTCCCAGACACAATGAGATCTCAAACAAACTAGTAAAGAAGATTGTTAAATCTTTGGATTTACCTGAATCATAACCACAAAAATATAATTTGGCTTTCCCGCCCCTTAATCTGTATTTATCTGTATTTTATCTGCGTTTTACCCCCGCCTAACAAACAAGCGGGCAAGATTGAACCAACATGGCAGGATTAAGGACTTGTTTAACAAAATTACAAGCAATTATATCTTTGATCAACATCGCCCTAGGAACCTTCCAAACGCTTTTCCAGGGCGTCTATCTCATCTTTAAGCCCTGCGGGCAGTCTGTCACCAAATTTTGCAAGGTGTTCCCTGATTAATGGTATTTGTTTCTTCCACTCTTCAGTATCTACTTTTAAGAGTTCTTCTAAATCCTCAGTAGAAATATCCAAGCCATCAAGATACAGGGTATCTTTAGTTGGAACCCAGCCAATGGGAGTTTTTTCAGCCTTTCCTTCACCGCAGACTCTTTCAATTACCCATTTTAAGGCACGGCTGTTTTCACCATAGCCAGGCCAGAGGAACTTGCCGTCTTTATTTTTGCGGAACCAGTTAACATAAAAGATCTTTGGTAATTTATCGGGGTCTGCCTGTTTCCCGATATCGAGCCAATGTTTAAAGTAATCTCCCATATGGTAGCCGCAGAAAGGGAGCATTGCAAACGGGTCGTATCGCAGTTCACCAACTTTACCGGCAGCAGCGGCTGTCTTTTCAGATGAAGCAATAGCGCCCAGAAATGTTCCATGCTGCCAGTTGAATGATTGATGAATCAGAGGCACAACACTGGCACGGCGCCCACCAAAAAGAAACGCAGATATAGGAACTCCCTTTGGATCTTCCCATGCAGGATCAATTACAGGATTTTGACATGCGGGTGCTGTGAAACGCGCGTTAGGGTGAGCTGCAGGAGTACCTGAATCGGGTGTCCATTCATTGCCTTTCCAGTCTGTTAATTTAGCAGGCGGTTCATCCGTCATCTCCTCCCACCAGACATCACCATCTTCCGTATAGCCTACATTCGTAAATATGCAGTTTTCTCTCATAGTAAGCATACAATTTGGATTAGTTTTCATTGATGTTCCCGGTGCAACCCCAAAATAACCGGCCTCAGGGTTTATCGCGTACAAACGACCATCGTCACCAAATTTCATCCATGCAATATCGTCGCCTACGCATTCTACTTTCCACCCGGGAATGGATGGGATCAGCATTGCCAGATTGGTTTTACCACATGCACTCGGAAATGCTGCCGTAACATACTTCTTTTCCCCATCAGGAGGTGTAATGCCCAGTATAAGCATGTGTTCGGCGAGCCATCCTTCTTCCCTTGCCATCGAAGATGCAATACGCAGCGCAAAACACTTTTTCCCCAATAAGGCGTTTCCACCATAACCTGACCCATATGACCAGATAGTTCTTTCAACAGGAAAGTGAGTAATGTACTTGTTATCTGCATTACATGGCCAGGGAACATCCTGTTGACCTTCTTCCAATGGGCTGCCAACAGAATGAAGACAGGGGATAAAATCGCCATCTTCACCCAAAACATCTAAAACAGCCTTTCCCATACGTGTCATAATCTTCAAATTATTTACAACATAAGGGGAATCTGTTAATTCTATACCGATGTGAGCGATATTTGAACCTAAAGGTCCCATACTGAAAGGGACAACATACATGATGCGCCCCTTCATAGAACCGGTATAAAGCGCAGTCATTTCAGCCTTCATTTCATCCGGATCACACCAATTGTTGTTGGGACCGGCATCTTCCTTGTTTTTTGTACAGACAAAAGTTCTATCTTCTACACGGGCAACATCGGCAGGATCAGATATTGCCCAATAACTATTCGGCCTTTTTTCATCATTTAATCTTACATACGTGCCGCTTTTGACCAGCATATCGGCCATTTCATCATACTCTTCCCGGCTGCCATCGCACCATACAACCTGGTTCGGCTGACACATCTTTGCCACTTCATCAATCCAGGCCAGAAGTTTTTTATTTTTAGTCAGTGGGATTGTGCTGCCCATAGAATCTCATGTCAATTTCAAAGTTTAGTATATATAGCAAGAAATGTCTTTTTAGGTAAAGTATCATTTTAAAACAAAATACTATGAAATTCCAACAATTTTTTCAGCTTCACCAGAACTCAGGTTTCTATTTTTTCCTTGATAAACATACATTTTCCAGATGAAAATTAAGCTGATTAATATATAAT
>CAJXKT010000015.1 GCA_913055705.1 uncultured bacterium | reverse complement strand
GTGCAGGACTTAGAGACAAAGAATTTATTAATGAGGAAGTAAGCATTAATGACTTTAATGTACTTAGGCTTTCACTTGAATCTATTGTAAAGGTTCTGGCACCATTCGTCCCTCACATATGTGAAGAATTGTGGGAAATACTTGGACATAATCCAAGCATATTCTCAGTACCCTGGCCGGCATATGATGAAGATGCTATTGCCGCAGATCAGGTAGAGATGGTGATCCAGATAAACGGCAAAGTCAGAAGCAAACTGGTTGTACCGTCAGAGATAGATGAAAACGACTTGAAATCACGCGTGATGAAAGACCAGAAGATAATTGAGAATCTGGATGGCAAAAAGATAATAAAGACAATAGTCGTTCCAAAGAAGCTCGTAAACCTTGTAGTCAAGTAATATATCCACTTGTAGAATAAATAGGATAGTTGTATATGCTCAGCAACTATTTACGCGGATGTGATTTCTCGTATACGCTTTTTAAACGTTCTGTTGTTACGTGTGTGTATACCTGCGTGGTGGAAAGATTGGAGTGGCCAAGCAGCTCCTGGACAGATCGCAGGTCGGCTCCCTTATCCAGCAAATGAGTTGCAAAGCTGTGCCTGAATGTGTGTGGAGATGTAAGCAGATTAATACCCGACATCTTTAAATACTTATCAAGCGTTCTCGCAACACTTCTTGCCGTAAGGCGGTTGCCGTATTTATTAAGAAAAAGAGGCTTGTTCTTACTTATCTGACCTGCCTTCTTTTTCTCATCTTTTTTACGTTTCGATCTGGAATCAAGATATTCCTTTATCGCCTTAACTGCATGACTGCCGATTGGCACCAACCTCTCTTTCTTGCCTTTACCCGTTACTTTTATCATCCCGCCAAAGAAATCAATATCTTCCTCTCCTAAATTTACCAGTTCACTTACCCTTATTCCCGTACTGTAAAGCGTTTCCAGCATAGCCAAATCTCTTAACCCCATTGAATTTGAACAATCAGGTGTCTTCAGCAAAACATCCACATCGCCTATGCTTAAGAAATGAGGCAGTTTCTTATCCTGTTTAAGAGTACGCAAGGCCTCAAAAGGATTTGATACAAGCTCGCCTACCTGAATTAAATATTTGAAGAAAGATCGTATTGATGCCAGTTTCCGGGCTATAGTGGTTTTCGAGTAATTATTAGTTCTCAAGACGGCAAGAAACTTTCTCAACAGAAGATGATTAACTCTTTTTAAACTACTGCATTTCTCGTCACCTAAGAAGGTATCAAATTGCGACAAGTCCTTATGATACGCCCTCAAGGTGTGTTCAGAGTAACCCTTTTCGTGCTCCAGCTTTGCTATAAATTCTATAGTCAATTTCTCAATCATCAGACATCTCTTCCTTAAGATAAACTACTAATCCTCACGCAAAGCCGCTAAGTTCGCTAAGAAAAATAAATATTTCTAAAGCAAAATCCCTTTGCGTTCTTGGCGTCCCTGCCTGCCGGTAGGCAAGTTGGCGTGATTGCTTGTTTTAGCTTTCATTATCTTTCTGCTTACCGGAAAATACCTTTAACCAGTATTCAGCCTCTTTCTTAGTGGGGCCTAAGTACTTGCTTGCCGGCTCTTCACCCTCCTCCTTGTTAAATAACCTGCCTTCCTCCTCAGAAGCCTGTAAACGAGCAACGTTCTTTTTCATATCTCTATAAAAAGCCAGTGGTTCTACAACCTTGCAACCATATTTTCTTACATACTGTTCGATACCTCTGTCGGCAGTAATTACAGTAATATGCCTGGGGGTTTCGCTATTACTCACCATCCTCTTGATTTCCTCATCTGCATCAAGGTCTTGTCTGGAAAAAACTACATCTATACCTGCCGCCCTTGTCTCGGACGAATTACCATGACCTTTACCATCAAACACTACTATTAATTTGTGTTTTCTCTTTTCTTTATACTGCTCCAATAGAGTAAGAAATCTATTACGCAAAACCTCTATATCACATTTTTCGGTACTGTACCCTAGTTCCGGAACTTTAAAAATCACGTTATAACCATCTACTATTATGTCCATCTCTATGTTTTGATTTTCTTAATGTATTCTATGTAAAACAGCTCACCGCAGAGAGCACCGAGAACGCAGAGGCTTTATAGAGAAAAAGAAATTTATGCTTGATATTTGTATACTAAACGTTTTATACCATCCTTAGGTACCTTGACTAATTACATCTGTTATTTCTTTAATATTATTTTTCATCTCTGTGCTCTCTGTGTTCACTGTGGTTAATATTTTCTCTTTTTACCACTTTTGATTTTTCTTGCGCTCTTAGTGCTTCCAGCCCGACGCATAGTTTGGCGGGTGCGGTGAACATTTTCCAACGGACACTCTTCACACTGCATTTTGGGTTTACAATAATGCTTCCCAACCATTACTATGAGTGCATGATACTCATTGTAAAGAGGCACTTTTGCCGGAAGATTGTCTTCAAAGACAGCCTTTATAGCCTCATAGTCGTAATCATCAGTTATTAATCCATGTCGAACCAGGACTCGTTTCGTGTATGCATCAACGACAAACGTGGGCTTTTCGGCAGCATACAAGATTATAGAATCTGCAGTTTCTTTCCCTATACCATATACGGAGAGTAGCTCCTCACGTAATGTGGCATAATCATGCTTAAACAGCTTTGATAAGCTACCATTATAATTAGAAAAAAGCCAATCTATAAAGTGTTTGAGCCTTTTGGCTTTGACATTAAAATATCCTGAGGGCTTGATAAGTTCGGCAAGCTTCCCCATATCAATTTCGTACAATTTCTTTGGTGTAAATACCTTTGCGGCCTTCAGGTTCTTAATGGCTTTTTCAACATTGGTCCAATTCGTATTTTGAGTAAGTATGGCTCCAATTACTACCTCAAAACCGGTATCTCCCGGCCACCAGTATTGCTTTCCGAATGATTCAAACAGACTATCATAAATTTCAGTAAGTACCTTTGACTTATTCATAGTTTATCATTTTAACAAACCTCATAACGTAAAAGCAAAATTTTAATGCCATTAATAATCAAACATTCTTGTTAAGACCTCGCCATACATGCCAGATGTACCTCCGGCCTCTTAAATATAATTTTCAAAAAGCTAATAACAATTTGACAATTTCCACAAATATTTGATAATACACTGAATCTTTACAATGTAAGAACTCTTGTTAGCAGTAATTTAAAGATAATGGAAGAATATGGTAACACCATACATAATTTTTTGAAATAAAGGAGAAATAATTGAAAATAGGATTTACTGGTATCGATCTGCCGGAAGGAAAGACAAAGTACAGGGACGAAACACTTATTGCTCTGGAGAAGAAAGACAAAGCCAAAAAGGTTGCTCCATTTTTTGCTGAATTTATAAAAGACGAGTTTATACAGTCTGATGCTATTGTAGTTCCCAAAAGCGATATTCTGGATATCTTGATTCTTGACATTGAGAAGATTGAGACCAGGTTATCGAAACTGGAAGATGGTGCTGAGAAGATATTAATGACAAAGTGTCTTGAACAGTTGGAACAGGAAACACCCCTTTGCGATGTTGAATTCAATGATGAGGAAATTGAAATAATGATCGCTACAGCACCTATCAGCTTCAAGCCTGTAGTCCAAATTGAAGGCAGTGAGGATATCAACACCATCATTGCATTAGCACTCGATAAGGCAAATTATATGTTCTTTTATACATCCGGCCCCAAGGAGTCGCATGCCTGGCTCGTAGAAAAGGGCTCGGAAATTATTGCGTGTGCAGAGAAGATACATTCTGACCTTGCACGTGGATTCATCAAGGGCGATGTTGCCAGCTTTGAGGATTACATGAATTGCCATAATTTCAATGACTGCAAGTCAAAAGGGCTGGCCAGACTGGTTGACCGTGATTATATTGTCCAACCAAATGAAATAATCGAGATCAGGTTTAATGTATAGAAATGGTTTGCTGGTCACGAGTTACGTGTTGTAAGTTGCGGTTGTGGCAAAAGGATTAAGAATGATTCAGGAAAACGAATTTCACAAAAAAATCGAAATAGCGTGCCAGCTGGACACTGCCGAATCCTTTAATCTTCAGAGCCGTATCCATAGATTACACTGGTTTGGCCGTTCTAATATATGGATTAAACGTGATGATGAACTCAGCTTTGGCGTATCTGGAACCAAGTTGCGTAAGCACGCATCAATAATCCCCGCATTAAAACTAAAAGGTATTGAAGAGGTAGTAGTAATTGGCGGGGCAAATTCTAACAACGTTCTTTCTGCTGCTCAGACCCTGACTGAAAATGGTATTAAGATAACACCTTTTCTACTAGGGCCCCCATCTCATAAACGGGGTAACTTAAAACTGCTGTCGTTGTTTGTTGATGGTGATGAAATACATTGGATCTCACGTGATCAATGGGCAGACATTGAAACTTTGGTCAACAATTATATAGAGAAGGAAGACGCGCAGGGAATAAAGATTTTTGTACTTCCTGAAGGTGGCCATCATCGCCTTGCTCTTCCTGGTTCATTGAGCATTCTAATAGATATTCTGCGCAATGAAGCTGAATCCGGAGTCACTTTCGATCATATTTTTATAGACTCCGGTACAGGTATGGTTGCACAGTCTCTGTTGGCAGGAGCAGCTGCTATTGACAAAAAGACAAAGTTTCATATAGTAGTCTTGGCCGGCTCTTTTGAAACCTTTGAATGCGGATTGGAACAGATAATCCAATATACCGAAGATTTTCTTCAGATTTCAATTACGTCTCGGCCTGACTATAAACTATATTATCCTGCAATTGCAAAAGCTTTTGGTGGTACTAATAAAGCAATTTTCAGGGAAATAAAGTGTATTGCCAGAGAGGATGGGATTCTCACGGACCCTGTTTATTCTGCCAAACTTTTTATTACGTCAAAACGTACAATTCAAGACCAGTCATTAGATGGAAATATACTCCTGATCCATTCCGGAGGAGCATTGGCCTTGAGTGGTTTTTTGGACAATCCTGTTTTTGACAATGAGGAGTAAGAAATATGGCTGATCAAAATGTGGTTATATTGGGAGGAAGCGGGAATGTTGGCAGGGAATTCTTATCCCAGGTTATTCAACATGATACAGTTTTCTCCAATAAGCATCTTAACCCTACCAACATAATAGCACTGACAAACAGTAAGGGTTTCTGGTTTAACAAACAAGGGTTGGAAATCCAGAAGAGTCCTGAGAATGCTGATAAATGGAAATCTTCAAAAGAGGCATTTAATGAATATATGCAAGGTTTAGAGCAATTTCGTAAATACGACAATTTGGCAGAATTATTAAAATTGATTGAAGTTGAGGGAATGTCCGGCGAAATTGTTTTTGTTGACGTTACCTCAGGGAAGGATGATTTAAGAGATTTTCATCTGAAGGTAATCAATGACTCTGATGAATGCATAGTAACCGCGAACAAAAACCCGCTATCCATTTATCCAACTGAAGTATTCAGAACCCTTACCAGGCCCAGAGAAAGGTATGGATTCCTCTGTACGATCATGGCCGGTGCCAATACTGTTTCCAATTTACTCGACTATTATGACACCTCGGAAATTATAAAGAGGATAGAAGCTTGTTTTTCAGGAACCCTGGGTTATTTATGTGCTGAACTGGAAAAGGGAGAAAGGAGTTTTTCAGAAATACTAGGTGATGCAAAGAGTATGGGTTACACTGAACCTCATCCGAGAGACGACCTGAACGGCCTGGACGTTGCCAGAAAGCTGATAATTTGTGCCAGAACATTCGGGCATGAAGTTGAAATGTCAGACATTGAACTTGAAGGATTCATTAGTGAATCTTTTTTAAAGATCGAAGATGTAGATGAGTTTATGCAATCTGTAAAAAGTGCTGATCAGGAGATGAAAGATAAATTTGCTTCTGCTAAGGGTAAAGGAAAAACACTAAGATATGTAGCCAACTTTAATCTAAAAGAAAATGGTGATTCTATTTTCAAGGTCGGCCTGAGAGAAGTTCTTCCTGACTCTCCGCTGGGAAACCTGAAAGGTTCCTCAAATAAAGTCATTGTCGAGACAGAAATATTTAATGGAAATAAGAAATATATTATAGAATCCCCCGGTGCCGGACCGGATGTAACCGCCTGGGGATTGAGGAGAGAACTTCTGTCAAGGTTAAGCGGAAGAAAAGGTGGAGATTACAAACTAACTTAGAAGGGAGTTTATGAATGAATATATTTTAACTAATGAAGCAGCAATAAGGGTAGCGTCTTTCTTCGGTATATTCATAGTCGTTGCCTTATGGGAGCTAGTGGGCCCCAGGCGAAAACTGTCTGTATCGAAAGGCTTAGGGTGGATCAACAACCTGGGAATTGTATTCTTTAATACACTGCTACTACGCTTCCTGGTGCCCCTGATGGCCGTGGGTCTCGCTATTATGGCAGAGGAAGAGAATTGGGGCCTGCTGAATAATATAGCCATAAACAGCTACGTTAAAATGTTTCTCGCCGTACTGATATTAAATTTAATCATCTATTTGCAGCATGTCATGTTCCATACCTTCCCTTTGTTATGGCGTTTACATCGCATGCACCATACAGATCTGGATTTTGACGTTACCACCGGTTCACGCTTTCATCCAATAGAGATAATTCTTTCCATGATTATCAAGATGCTTATTGTTGCCGCCCTTGGAGCACCTCCAGTAGCAGTGGTTATTTTTGAAGTCCTGTTAAATGCAACAGCAATGTTTAACCATGGAAATATTCGTATTCACATAAATGCTGATCGTATATTACGACTCCTGGTAGTTACTCCATATGCACAGGGTTCATCACTCTGTAAAACCAGACGAAACCAACAGCAATTATGGATTTAATTTCCCCTGGTGGAACAGACTTCTTGGTACTTACAAAGCTCAACCGGAAGACAACCATCTGAAAATGACTATTGGGCTTAATCAATTCAAGGAATCCAGATATCTCAGATTTCATTGGCTCCTTATTCAACCTTTTGTTGGCAAATTGGGAGAATACCCTATTAGAAAGCAGTAGTAATACATGATGGTTACGGATTGCTAAATCTTCAGAGATATGACGATCCTCGTTAACTGTACAAACGGTACCCGCCAGAATGACATTGTCGGGCTGGTGGACAGGCAGTCCTAACCTCTATTGAAAAAAACAATCACTTCCTCCTTCTACCTCCAAGATCTTTTTGTTCTTTAGAGCCAATCTTTACCTCTCGTTTTTTAGGCCTGTAATAAAACTTTAGAGGTATTTCGCTAAAGGGAAGATTATCTCGCAATTGGTTTGACAGGTACCGTTCATAGTCTGAATCAAAAAGTCTTTTGTCGTTGACAAACAATACGAAGGTCGGTGGACAAACTGATACCTGTGTAGCATAGTAAACCTTTGATATTTTAGATTTCCTCCTTGTTGGACGGTGACGTGTAAAAGCGTGTTCGAGAACACTGTTAAGTTCTGCTGTGGATACTCGCGTATTAGCCTGCTTATATAATTCCTGTGCTAACTCAATAGTCTCGATTATGTTTTCACCGCTGAATGAGCTTATAAAAGACAAAGGGGCAAAGTGCAGGCCGGGTAAACGGGCATGGACATATTTAATAAATTTCTCGATCTCGACTTCTTCTGCAAGATCCCATTTGCTTACAACCAGCAAACAAGGTTTAAATTGGGTTTTGATATAATCACCGATCTTCTTATCGACCTGAGATATCTCCCTGGGTGCATCAATCAGCAATATCACAATATCGGCACGACGGATAGATCTCTCCACTCTGGCCATACCATAAAATTCTATAGAACCCTGAATCTGCTTCTTCTTTCTTATTCCAGCAGTATCAATTGCAATAAATTCCTTCCCATCTATTTCAAACTTCACATCAACAGAATCTCTTGTGGTACCGGGAATTTCGCTGACGATAACCCGTTCCTCTTGAGCAAGCGTATTTATTAATGTAGATTTTCCCGCATTCCGCTTCCCTACGATAGCAATCTTCATTAACGAATCAGTTTTCGCAGGCTTTGTATCTATTTCAGGAAAAGTAGAAGCAATCCTGTCCAAAAGATCTACCCTGCCGTATCTTTGCAGTGCAGAAACAGGTAATGGTTCTCCCAGTCCCAGCTTGAAAAACTCTGCTGTCTGAAGATCAAATTTCGCGTCGTCACACTTATTAACAACGAGAAGAAGTGGTTTTTTGATTTTTCGCAGTCTCTCTGCAACCTCAACATCTAATGGTGTGATCCCTTCACGGACATCAACAACGAAGAGAATCAGGCTTGCCTTTTGAAGTGCTATTTCTATCTGAACCTCTACCTCTTGAGCAATATCTTCAATATCAGTTATACCTATACCGCCTGTATCAATAAGCTCAAACAGGTTTTCTTCGTGTTCAATTTCTATGGACACTCTGTCTCTGGTTACGCCGCTCATTGAATCAACAATTGAAATGCGCTTTTTGGCTAAGCAATTCAGGAGAGAAGACTTACCAACATTAGGCCTTCCTACGATGGTTACTATGGGAAGAAACATTACCAGGGCCTAAACATTATTATGATAAATCTAATAGATTTGATAAACATCTTGTGGAATACTGGAAAATTTCTGAAAAGTTTAAAAGCAATCTATACTCTGATATTATATAATCCTCTTCACCCTTATTATGACACATAAAGGGCGCTTAACTACACCTAATCTAACAAGACAAATTGTTTTATTCAGGCTTTTCAGGCGACGATCCATTACCACCAGATGATTCATCTGATGGTTTTTCATCATCAACCTTTGGCGGTTCCGGTTCAGGCTCCGGTTCAGGTTCGGGTTCCGGTTCAGGCTTTTCAGGCACCTTTACTTCTGCTGGTTTCTCTTCTTTTGCACCAGGTGTCTCACCATTTTCCTTTGTTTCTGGCACTGCTTCCTCTTCTTCTATATATACATCAAATAATTCTGTGCCATCAACATCCTTTCTCAGGATTAAATAAGCAATAGTACTTGCTGAACCTGCGAACGCAACTATTATACCTCCAACAACCACCTTAACCAAAACTACATATAACATCATCATCAGTGCAGCAAATTTCATAGGTATAGTACCAAGTGCTCCAGTTGATGTACCTCCACTACTCAATCCGGATATAAAGGCCCTTATGGTATCGAATTTATCTCCCATACCTATTCCAACGGTACAGTAGGTAGTCTTCATAACCAGACAGGCAACACAACTTGTAAAGAAGACCAGGATAGTACCGCATACTATAATACTGATCAATAATGATAGAAAATGTCCGGGCCTTGAAAGCACATAGCTATATGCACGGCTCATCGCATCAAAAGTATCAGAACCCTCAGCACTTATAGTAGGATACATCAGGAAGAATCCTATAAAGCCAATAACACCGATGAAAACAATTAGAAATCCAGAAAGAATTGCCAACGGAAAACCGATTGCAACAGCAATCTCACCTGCAATCTGAATTTTACCTAAAAGGCCTCCAACAACATTACAGGCAATAAAGAATAATACACCCAGGACAGGTGTAAGAGGACACCAAAAATATGACCAAAATCTTTTTACAGAAAAAACAATTGAATCCTTAGTTCCCAGTTTCTCACCTTTAGCAAACTCAACAGCCGCCAAGCGAGTAATAGAACCTGCAAAAACTGACCAAATTACTAATAATCCCAGAACCAAAACAACAAGAACAGCATACTCTCCCAATTCAACAGTTTTTAATGATGAAAGAAGGACTTGAACTATACTGCATAAGCCAAGTCTTGGTGAAATCAGAAAGCCGGTGATCAATTCAAATGGGCTGATATCAACTAATTTGTAAGTAGAAGCAAAGGCGAGAATCACTAATACCCAGATCAAACTGAGAATAATACCAAAAACCGCTGAAAACAGTTTGTTAAAATCAAGCGTCATCTTAAAACCACGCAGAACATCCTGTAAATCCTGTAAAATTGGCGGCATTTGTCACCCCTTTCTTATATTTTGTAAGAAACGGAAATAATTGAACTTATTATATAAAGTTATATATCAAGGAAAGAATGCATGTTGCATGATCAAAAGGGTAAGCATACTCATTTTACTAAGAATGTACAAGGAATAAATTTATAAACGGTGTATCTGTCGTGAAGTACAATATAATGAAACTTGTGGAGTTTTGAGTCAGTTCTATATCTTACACATCGTCATTCTCAGGCTGGTCACTAGTAGAGGGTTCCTCTATACGCCTTTCTTCATCAAACCATAGCCCCAAATCTACCAGCTTGCACCGTTCACTGCAAAAAGGAAATGTCGGTATATCACTTATAACATTATAGATAAGTTCTTTGCCACAATTACGGCATTTAATCTTTGACATCTTTCTTTATCGCTTTTTTCTCTTTTTTATCTTTTTTCTTATCTTTGGTATCTGAGGAGGAGGAAGATGATTTCTCAGCTTTCTGGCGTGATTTGTATTCTTCGCTTCTATAATCAGTCTGATAGAAGCCAGACCCTTTAAAAATTATTGTACTACCGGTTCCAATCAGACGTTTTACCTTTAGCTCTCCGCATTCAGGACATTTTCTGATATGCCCTGCAGTTATAGACTGAAACAATTCAAATGTATGATTACAGGCATTACACTCATAATCGTAAGTAGGCATGTTTCCCTTTCCCTCTAACAAGATTTAGGACGTAAAACTTTAGTCACTATCATTCTGTATATTCTCTGTTTCCTCTGTCTCTTTTACATCATTTTCTTCAATGGTTCTCCTTGAAACTTTGACCTTCGATGGCCTGATCACACGTTCATTCAAGAGAAAACCTCCCTGGAATTCATCAATAATAGTATGATGAGGCAGTTCATTATTTTCCTCTTCCATCACTGCTTCATGAAGATTTGGATCAAAGGCTTTTCCAACTGTCTCAATAGGCTTTACACCGTACTTAGCTAGAACCTTAAATAATTGGCCTTCTATCAACTTTATACCTTCCACAAACTTATCAAAATCTTTTGAACTATCTGCCAGCTTCAAAGCTCTGTCAAAATTATCAAGCTCCGGAAAAAGATCAAGAATAAGATTTTGAATTGCATATTGGGAGGTTGATTCATTTTCTTTACGCACCCTCTTTTGATAATTCAAAAATTCAGCTCTGGTCCTCAATAATTGATCGAGTAAAGAATCACGCTCCTCTGCCTTTTTCCTTAAAGCAGAAATCTCTTCATCTCCTGTTTTCTCATCACTCTCAGTTTTACTATTTACGTCTGCCTCGGATTCCAGTTTTGAATTCTCATTTGAACTTTCGAGGTTCTCTTTCTCTTCAGCGTTATTTACAACTTCATCATGTTCCTCTTCTACTCTTTCTTCTTCCTGATTGTTTTTCACTTCAGACATAACAACAAATCCCCCATATGGTTTCACAAGAATGAACTATCTAAAAAAGCTTCTTAACCTTCTGAAAAAAGCTCTTTTGTTTGGGTGTTACATTCTTATGTTCTGATTCCGCAAATTCTCTTAATAATTCTTCCTGCCTTGGAGTCAATTTACTAGGAGTTTCAACTACAATATGTACCAACAAATTCCCTTTACCATAACCACGAACATGTGGAATGCCTTCACCTTTAACCGGTATGACCTCATCACTTTGCGTCCCGGCAGGAATCCTTACTTTCCTTAGTTTCCCCAGAATAGTAGGGACCTCAATTTCACATCCTAATGCTGCCTGAGTAAACGTAATTGGATACTCACAAATTATATCATAATCCTGCCTTTGGAAGATCGGATGTGGTTGTACGTGTATATCACAATATAAATCTCCAGGTTGTGCTCCATTTGCCCCTGATTCACCCTGGCCGGTTACACGCAATCTCGCACCATCTTCAATACCGGCAGGTACCTGAACCTTAATACTTGATTTCTTCGGATACACACCGTGACCACTGCATTTCTTACATGGAGTTTCAATAAGCTTTCCACTGCCCTGGCACTTAGGGCATGTAGTTCTTAGCGTAAAGAAGCCCTGTCTCTGATGGATTTCGCCATGACCCTTACAATAAGGACAGGAAACCGGAGATGTGCCTTTGCGAGCACCTGTTCCACGGCATTCCTCACAGAAATCATTCTTGGTAAGCTCTATTGTCTTTTCGATTCCCGTGGCAACATCTTTGAATTCCATGGAGATATCACATCGTAAACTAGCTCCTCGTTTAGATGTCTGCCTTGTCCTACCACCAAAAAACTCCTCGAAAATACTGCCTCCACCGCCAAAGATATCACCAAACGCATCGAATATATCTTCAAAGTTACCAAATCCTCTTGTGTCGCCCCCCCTTAATCCTTCATGACCAAATTGATCATATCTTTTCCTCTTCTCGGGATCACTGAGAACTTCGTAAGCCTCCGCCGCTGCTTTGAATTTCGCCTCTGCCTGCTTATCTCCAGGATTCTTATCAGGATGATACTTCAATGCCATTTTCCTGTAAGTCCGTTTTATCTCATCCTGACTTGCACCCTTTCCAACATCCAGAACCTTATAATAATCTTCTTTTATCATATTTAAGCCAGGCGTATAAGCCTAAAATACATAACAACTTAACACTCACTATTGACTTCTCAATTTATATGATACAGGTGATAAATAAAATGTCAAGCTGGTTTTGCAGCCATCAGAATCCTTCGAATATTAAAACAAAAAGGCCACATAAATGTGGCCTTTTCTCAAAATAGATATATCATCTTTTTCAGTCATTTAACTAGAACACGCTACCCTCAACTGGAGATTCATCATCTTCATCTTCTTTTAACTCCGTGACCATTACCTCGGTTGTCAACATTAGTCCGGCTATGCTGGCCGCATTTTGTAACGCTGTACGTGCAACCTTTGTCGGATCGATTATTCCTCTTTCAAACATATCTACAAATTCAGATGTGTTGGCATCAAATCCTGTATTAGTACTTTTTTCTTTTACTTCTTCAACAACTACAGAACCTTCACCACCTGTGTTGGAGACAATCTGTCTTAAAGGAGCTTCAATTGCTTTTGCAATTATATCAGCGCCTATCTTTTCATCACCCTTTAGTTTCTTGCGCAATTCCTCAACCTTTGGAATTGTCCTGATAAAAGCAACTCCGCCTCCCGGAACAATGCCTTCTTCCACAGCAGCCCTTGTTGCATTAAGTGCATCCTCTACACGCGCCTTTCTCTCATTCACCTCAGCCTCCGTAGCACCACCCACATTTATTACGGCAATGCCGCCAGTAAGCTTTGCTAGTCTTTCCTGAAGTTTTTCCTTATCATAATCAGATGTAGTCTGATCAATTTGATTTCGAATCTGAGAAATTCTACCCTGTATATCTGATTTCTTCCCGGCGCCTTCTATGATAGTAGTGTTTTCCTTATCAATTATAACACGTTTTGCAGTTCCAAGATCACTAAGTTCCAGAGTCTCCAGCTTTATCCCAAGGTCCTCTGATATCAAACGCCCATTCGTAAGAATGGCTATGTCTTCTAGCATTGCCTTTCTTCTGTCGCCAAAACCAGGCGCTTTAATCGCAGCACAGTTCAAGACGCCTCGTATTTTGTTGACAACTAACATAGCCAGTGCCTCACCCTCAACCTCCTCAGCAATGATTAAGAGCGGTTTGCCAACACTCGCCAGCTTCTCCAAAAGGGGCAACATCTCTTTCATATTGGAAATCTTTTTCTCGTGAATTAATATGTATGGATCTTCAAAGATAACTTCCATCGTTTGAGCCTTCGTTACAAAATAAGGAGAAATGAATCCCTTATCAAACTGCATTCCTTCGACGACATCTAATGTGGTCCCCATACTTTTAGCTTCTTCAACAGTAATAACACCATCCTTACCCACCTTATCCATCGCATCTGCCAATAAATCACCAATTGTCGAATCATTATTTGCTGATATCGTTCCGACCTGTGCAATCTGTGATCTATCTTTGACTTTTTTGCATATATTGTTCAATTCCTCGACTACCACTTTTACGGCCTTGTCAATGCCTCTTTTCAGCGCCATTGTATTCGCACCTGCCGTAACGTACTTCACACCTTCATTAAAAATCGCTTCAGCCAGAATAGTTGCAGTAGTAGTACCGTCACCGGCAACATCACTGGTTTTAGACGCTACTTCGCAGACCATCTTTGCTCCCATATTCTCAAATGGTTCACCCAGTTCTACCTCTTTTGCTACAGTGACACCATCCTTTGTAACAGTTGGCGAACCAAAACTCTTTTCCAAAATCAGGTTTCTACCGGTTGGACCCATAGTTACCCTTACAGCGTCTGCCAGTTTCTTAATACCATTCTTTATATTGCGCCTTGCTTCTTCATCAAACAAAAGCTGTTTTGCAGCCATAATATACCTCCTGAACTTGATTAATCAATTTTAGCCAAGATATCGTTTTCTTTTAAAATAAGATAGTCCTTACCACCTACTGTTATTTCCGTTCCTGCATACTTTCCGTATAGAACCTGATCACCTTTTTTTACTAAAAGTTCGGCTCTTTTACCGCTGTCCAGGAGTTTCCCATCACCAACAGATATAACCTTACCTTTTGTTGGTTTTTCTTTTGCTGAGTCCGGTAAAACAATTCCACCTTGTGTCTTTTCTTCTGCTTCAAGTGGTTCCACAACAACTCTGTCATCTAAAGGCCTTATTGCCATAACAAATTCCTCCTTTTATTTTTATAATCACATAATATCAAATTAATTCACATTGCCAGAAAGAAATTCCCTGACTGGTTGCAGGTTTACTGGTAAGCCGTTACATCATTCCCGGCATACCGCCCATTCCAGGCATTCCGCCCATTCCTGGCATTCCGCCCATACCACCCATACCACTAGGAGGCATGCCGCCACCGGGAGGCATCATAGCTTCATCTTTCGATGGAATCTCTGTAATAAGACAATCACTTGTAAGGAGTATACTTGCGATGCTCAACGCATTCTGTAATGCACTCCTTGTAACTTTCGTAGGATCTATCACGCCGGATTCAATAAGATTACCGTATTCTTCTTTTTCTGCATCATAACCAAAGGCCTTGTCCTTTGATGCCAGAATCTTTCTTACAACTACCGCACCTTCCAACCCTGCGTTTTTGACTATCTGTTTAATTGGCCCGCTAAGTGAATTTCTTATAATGTCAACACCATAGCTTTCATCACCTTTTAATTTGAGATCATTTAATGCCTCGGAAGCCCTTAATAATGCAACACCACCGCCCGGCAAGACACCTTCGTCGATTGCAGCACGAGTGGCATGTAATGCATCCTCTACACGCGCCTTCTTCTCCTTCATCTCTGTTTCAGTTGATGCACCTACGTTTATCTGCGCTACACCACCTGCTAATTTTGCCAGCCTTTCCTGTAGTTTCTCACGGTCATAGTCAGATGTTGTATCATCTATTTCCCTTCTTATCTGATTTATACGCCCGGTAATATCCTTAGTGCTACCACCACCTTTTACAATAGTCGTATTCTCAGAATCTATATTAATCTTCTTTGCAGTTCCCAGCTCATTTAATTCAATGTTTTCCAGCTCTGTTCCCAAATCCTTAACTACCGCATTACCGCCTGTAAGTACAGCAATATCATCCATCATGGCCTTCCTTCGGTCTCCATATCCTGGCGCCTTAACTGCAGCGCAAGTAATCGTGCCACGAATGTTATTTATAACCAAAGTTGCTAACGCCTCTCCTTCTATATCCTCTGCAATTATCAAAAGAGGTCTTTTAGTCTTTGCCACTTTTTCAAGTAAAGGAACTATACCTTTAATGTTTGATATTTTTTCTTCGTGTATTAACACATAGACATCCTTCAACTCCACCTTCATATTGTCTTTATCTGTTGCAAAATGAGGAGATAAATATCCACGGTCAAACTGCATACCTTCGACTACCTCAACCTCCGAATCAATACTCTTTCCCTCTTCAACAGTGATAACACCATCCTTACCTACTTTTTCCATTGCGGTTGCTATCATCTTGCCTACTTCACTGTCGTTATTTGATGCAATGGTTCCTATGTTGGCAATTTCAGCCTGATCTTTTATTGCTTTACTCATGCTTAGAAGCTTTTCCACAACTTTATCAACAGCTATCTTCATTCCGCGGTTAAGCGCAACAGGGTCTATACCCGCCGAAACACACTTTAAACCATTGTTGAAAATAGCCTCTGCCAATACAGTTGCCGTGGTAGTTCCGTCTCCGGCAACATCACTTGTTTTGGACGCTACTTCTTTTACCAGTTTTGCACCCATATTCTCATATGGATCTTTCAACTCAATTTCCTCTGCGACAGATACACCATCCTTAGTTATTGTGGGACTTCCCCACCCTTTATCAAGAACAGCATTTCTACCTCTCGGACCAAGAGTACTCTTAACGGCATTGGAGAGTTTTGTGACCCCCCTCTTGATTGCCATCCTTGCATCCTCTCTGAATACTAACTGCTTTGCAGCCATCGTTACCTCCTTTCAAAATTACAAGCACTACATTTTATTATATTCGTAAGCATTGGAGTGTTGTAAAATAGCAAAAGAGATACCAATGGATTTTGGACAACGTTAACTGCCTATTAAACAATACTTTATGTGTTTATTCAGATATTATCACTTTGTGAAGATCACATTGCTATCATATAAAGTGCCAATATGGCAGTTGTCTATTTCCATATTTTGATGCTTATGTCAAATTGACATAACGAAGAATTTGGCGTGCACTATATATAGATAATCCTGCAATGGGTGAGTTGGTACTTCATAACTGTTTACCTACAGTCTACAATTGAACTATCTATTTCAAGCACAATAGGTGGAATTCAGTTAAAGCTTCGCTTCGCTTAACTCAGCAAGCTTATACAATCAGGATAAAACTATTGTAATTTAAAAAAAATTAATTATCCTTGGAGTAAGAAAGTCAATACAATCAGTTTGTACGGAAGTAAAGTAAATACAATTATTGACTAAGGTCAATTTATTATGAAAAACAAAACCTGAAAGGAGGTTAAGATGGCAGAAGAAAACGTAACTAATTTGACAACCGACGTAGATATTAAGGGTACAATAAAGTTTGACAAGGTAATGAAAATCGAAGGAAAGTTTGAAGGTGAGTTGGTATCAAATGAAGGCGAACTCATCATTGGCAAGACAGGTGCGATCAAGGCTAATGTCAAGGTCAAGAACGCCGCTATTGAAGGCCGTGTAGATGGAAACATATTTGCGTCTGAAAAAGTTGAGCTTAAGCAAAAAGCACAACTCATTGGCGACTTACAGGCGAAAACGTTAGTTATTGAAGAAGGCGTCGTCTTTGTCGGGCAGTGCAACGTAAATCCGAATGGAACGAAGCCGGCAAAACAAACCTTCGGTGAAGTAAAAAAAGAGGAGAAAAAAATATAGAATTAGTCGTTAACCGGATAACACCAATCTATACATTATAAACATGGTCTATGAATGTTAAATCAAACGACTCGTTTGATACCAGGGACATATTATGCCCCTATTGCAAAGGCAAGCTTACTGTATCGGCCCAGTGCATGTCGATGCCGTGCCAACATTGCAACAAACACATCAACGTCAAAGAGATTATTTTCCCATCTGAGAAAAAGCAGATATCTTCTATCGGAAAAAGGAGAGTTATTTGCTTTAAGTGCTCACGAGAGATTTTCACCGATGAAAATGCGCAGGCAGTAACGTGTCAGCATTGTTACAACCGCAATGACCTGAGCGACCATAAGATCGTTACCCTTTTAGGTAAAGACCTTAAGACATATGGTACGCTTCATTTGAAAAGGAAAGGCAAAATAGAAATCTCAAAAGTCCTTGTAGGGAATGCCGTCGTACAGGGTAGAATTGTGGGCGATGTTTTCGCAATGGATACTGTTGAGATCCTGAAACACGGAGAAATCTGTGGAAAAATAACCTGCCGCAAACTAATCGTGAACAAAGGTGGAACATTCAGCGGAATGGTAGAGATGCTGAATGCAGGATCGAACTGAGCATAGTCAGTGGTGAATACTTCTTCAATTTGCCAAATCACATAGTAAAACTCTTAATGAGAGTCCAGATTAAAACCGCCACTCTTCATCTAAGATATCATTATGCGCATCATCAATATTATTAAGCATATCATTTCCTGCAATTGTTGATGATACATTAATCATTATTACCTTCCTTTGTTTATTTTGCACATTATCTGACCACACAAATTAGTCAGCTAGAGCAGACTGTCATAGGCCATTAAATGCCTTAAACCAAATCGTCCGCACCGTTATCTTTTTTCTTTAAATTTCTTACTACATTGATTGCTTCAAGGGTAATCCAGGCAGAGAATGAAAGCAGAAGTACTGATAAAATAGTTAGTATCCAGTTCCGGGACTTAATAAATTCCTTCAAGCTTAGTACCATCGCCGTTGACGTCATGAAAATCAGAAATATAAGAGGTATCAACGTAAATAAAATATTTCTGCCTTTTCTATAAAGGTAAACAGTCAACACCAGTAGTGACAGCCCGGCAAGCATCTGGTTTGTCGCCCCAAAGACAGGCCATAGACGTTTCCAGCTAAGCCCCTCACCTCCAAAGATGAGAATCAATGGAGTGAACGCTGCAATAGCTGCAGCAACAAACCTGTTCGTGAGAATCTTAATATTATATATCTCTCCAAGCTCAGAAGTAATGTATCTCTGAATCCTTGTTGAGGTATCAAGAGTAGTGGCCGCAAAGCTTATGACGATAACAGCGATCAGCGTTGTACCGAATCCATCAGGAAGCATAAGCCCCTCTTTCAGAAAATAGGCGCCTCCGTTAACAAACGCCCCTATCTTAGCATCCATGCTCCCGGCAGTACTCCAGCTTGAATAGTGGCTCTTCCATGCAGCAAGCGTTGCAAAACCGGCCGTTGATGCAATTACTGACATCAACCCCAGCGAGCCCTCACCCAACATTGACCCGAAACCAATCATTCTGGCATCTTTAATATTATTTAGTTGTTTTGATGTAGTACCAGAACCCACAAGGCCATGGAATCCTGATATTGCACCACAGGCTATCGTAATAAACAAGAACGGAAACCACGGCAATCCCCCCTCAACCTCAAGGTTAAGCGCAGGCGCTACCATTGGTGGGTGTACGATAAAAAGACCCAGATACATAATACCCAATCCTACAAAGAGCTGATGCGAGTTGATAAAATCCCTTGGTTGAAGTAACAGCCAAACCGGAAGTACGGACGCAATAAATGCGTAAACAAGAAGCAACACAATCCACGACTCAGTCTGCCCGCCAATAAATGCCGGTAAATGCACAGGAGTATATGTACCAAGATATGTAAAACCATATAAAACAAATAACGCAATGATAGAAGGAATAAGGATTCCATACTTCGTCCTGTAAATGACAAGTCCTATGGTAACTGCAATAATGATTTGAATATTGACCGGGAGGACTGCTGTGGGAAATTGTGAGAACAGTGTCGCTATTACGTAGGCAAAGACTGCAATTACGATCCAAGTAAGGAAGAAAATAATTGTAAAGAATAGTGCCCTTGCTCTTTTACCTATTATGTTTCCTGTCAAGTCACCAATAGAGTGACCCTTGTTCTTAGCCGAGAGGACAAGGCACCCAAAATCATGTACGGCTCCTATGAAGATCGTACCAAAGACCACCCATAACACTGCAGGCAACCACCCCCATATGACGGCTATTGCTGGGCCGATAATGGGTGCGGCACCAGCTACTGACGTAAAATGGTGGCCAAAAAGCACATATTTGTTTGTAGGGACATGATCTATACCATCCTTAAATTCATGGGCAGGGGTTACAATGTCTGAGTCTATCTCATATATCTTCTTCGCAAGAAACCTTGAGTAAAACAGATAACTGAGAAAAAAGCAGAATAGTGAGAAAACGGCTAATAAGGCGGCATTCATTGTTATGATTTGTCTTTAATTAATTTAGGAATTCCCGCCTAACAAACTGGCGGACAGGCAAGAATCTTTCAACTATCATTCATCAATAGCATTCGACTGCTTAGTATCCACCTGAACGACACAGCTGGGCAAGCAATTCGTGAGTATCATATTATATAATGTGCACACTTGATACAACGACAATCTTAAGATGTTTTGGGGTTGTGCTAATAATGAAATGGTTACAAATTAAATACCTTTTACTATACGATCAGCCAGATCAAAAGGGATTCCGGCTTTAAGGACTTTTTTCTTTACTGCCTCTGTGTTATACGCTGCTTTCTTTAAGGAAACTTGATTTGCGAGAGTATCATAAATCATGTAAGAGGCTTTTGGAGTACCGTCTCGTGGCTGGCCTACTGAACCGGGGTTTATGTAGTAGCGTTGGCCGGATTTCAATGAAACATCGAAAGTTTCTAACCTTTCCATTGATGATCTTTCAATCAACATAAGCCTGTTATCAAATTGATCTGCCGGGATGAAAACGGAAGCAGAAATATTCCTTTTTTCTTTTGTATAAAGATACGCAGCGGGTTTGTGTGTGTGGCCGGAAAAGGTTATGCTTGAATACAGTAATTCATATTTTAGGGTTGACGCGTTCTTTATATATAAATAACCCTGTGGGTAATCTGGTGTACTGTGAACTAATTCAATGCCGAAACCCCTAAGTTTTTTTCTAAACCACAGTGACTCAAGAAAACGGACGTTAGTCTTATGAAGAACTTTAGTTGTCAACCTTGCTGCGGCGCCTGCTGAGGCTGCCATCATGCTGCATAACGAAGGCTGACCAATTACCTCCCTGTCATGGTTTCCTACTACTACGACAGCCTTCTTGCTCAGAGAGAAAATATGATCAGTTATGTTTTTTTTATCAGTATCGTTAATGTCTATTTCCTGAATAATTGTCTGAATTTCATTTTTCAAGGATGATTTACCGCTCTTTAAAAATCTAACGATAACACAGCATTCATTGGGGTTCGCACCGTATCCGACAATGTCGCCCGGTATTAACACTCTATCTATTTTTTCGTTATTATTATGAAGGTCTGAGAAGACTGAGACCAGAGCTTCAAGGTTACTGTGAATATCTGAAATAATTAGAAATTTCATTTTTTTACCTCATATAAAGTTTTCCAACACTTGTTTTAGTTGTTTTGCCGTGGAGATCCTGTTATCTGGATCTTTCTCCAATGTTGACATTACGATATCTTCCAGTTTTTGAGGAATCGATTTATTGAGATTTATTGGAGGCAGCTTTGTTTCGCACCATCTTTTGTTGGTTAGAATTTCATAAAGGATTGCGCCTAATGAATATAAGTCTGACTTACCATCTATGGATAAGAAGAATGCTATTGCTTCCAGAGGAACATTTTCTGGTGTATTCCTCAGCTCTTTAACCAGTGTAAGTTGTTCAGGAGAAGCATAATCCATACTAATCCCTTTTAAAATACCTGATTTTCTTATTGCAAGTTCGAAATCAATCAAATAAACTGTGCATGTGCTTGGATCCAGTAACAGATGACCGGGTTTCAGATCACAGTGAACGAAATCCTTTGAATGTATGTAATCCAGAGGAATACAGGCGCTTATAAAGCATTTAATAATATTCTCTATTTGGCCCTGGAAATCCTGAGCTGTTTTCTCCTTGAAGTAACCGACTAGATCTGTACTGCTCATATGTTCGAGGACAATAAAGTGTTGTTTAAGTACGACCTTATTGTCCTTATACATGGTCTCTTGGCCATAATCATAAGCTTTGGGAATCTGCTTATGGTCTAATTGTTGCAAAATGGAAAATTCATCTTCAAAGCTCAGGTGGGGACAATACTTTACACCTAAAGATTCTACGCCTAATGAATCTTCGTTTTCCAGGATTGCATAATTTGATTTATGCATATCGGCGACTGATTTGAAGGAGCCAAATGTATAGTTTCCTATATTGTACATAATGTTGATTCCGGTTTTTCCTATTTCTGTAAATACAATATCGCTTAAAATGTTGCAAGCATTAAAAAATATCAGTGCTGAATTTCCGTCAATGGAATGAGATAGATAAACAAATATATTTGAAATTAATAGTGGTGCGGTTTCCCAAAAGGAGGTGATGTTGACGGTTCACGTTTAGTCCGTTTGAATAATGAGATATATCATATCAAAAAGCTATTATAATGTAAAATAGTTTTTTAACGAGTGTAGAGATGCATTCAAAGTATAGTCAATAAAATAGATTTACGTAACAAAATATTTTAGTTAACATAAGCACCTATCCATTATAAAATCAGTGCAGTAAAATTTGCGTTCTGGTTTCGATATAAAAAGAGGGTGGGAATATTATATCGCAATGTATTTGATCGAAGGAGGAGTACTTTATGAAAAAGATTGAAGCAATTATTCGTCCCGAAAAATTTGACATCATCAAGGACGCCCTTACAGAAAAAGGTTATGGGGGAATGTCGGTCTCAGAAATGAAGGGACATGGTAATCAAAAAGGCGTTAGTGAAGTTTGGAGAGGAAAGAGGTATCGGGTGGATCTGCTGCCAAAGATAAAGTTAGAGCTTGTCGTTTCTGATGACGCAGTAGACAAGGTGGTTCAGACAATTATCAGTGAATCACAGACTGGAAGTATTGGTGACGGAAAAATATTTGTTTCCGAGATCTCAAACGTGTACAGGATCCGTACCGGCGAACAGGATGATGCCGCAATCTAAGACAGCCATGTCTTGGAAATGAATATTTGAGTTAATCAGATCGAAAAAAGGAGATCAGTGCAGCCTCGAATCAAGTAATACTGTTGATTAGAGGCCACTGATCTCCTTTCATTTTAAGACTTAAGTATGACAGCAATTTCACATTTACTCTTATGTAAGAAAATGTTATTATATTAAAGTTTAGCGTTTTTCTTTAATATAACATCAACCGGATTAACTTTTCCTCACCTGAACTGCAATGCCCGATACTATAACAATGCAAATATACAGTATAATCACAAAGACTCATGGCTTTATAAGACAGAAAAGACTCTGGTGGATCAAGGCCCCCATTATTGTAATCTGTCTATTGTTTACTGCCTTTCACGTGTCCGATGCCTCTGATGTATCCAGCAGCTTCTCAATTTATACTTCAGAAATCAGAGATATAAAAGGGGTCAAGATATCCATAGACCTTGCATGGACATTGTTATGTGGATTCCTTGTATTTAATATGCAAGCAGGATTTGCATTTCTCGGTGCCGGGTTCCTTCAAAAGAAAAACACCTTAAACTACCTTGCAATGAGTTTTATGGATTTCTGTATTGGTGCCATAATATTCTGGGCATTCGGTTTTGCATTGATGTTTGGAGGATCGTACCTCGCCTTTGGGCTGGATTCGGGAAACACACTCATTGGCCACAGTGGATTCTTTCCTTCATTCGGTTCTTTTGACTACTCTACATCAAAGTTATGGCTGTTTCAAATGATGTTTGCTGCAGCGGCCAGCACTATCATTGCAGGTTCAGTCGCCGAACGCATCAAGTTCAATACACATATGCTATGCACTATTGCTCTTTGCGGAATTATATATCCAATTTATGGTCACTGGGTATGGGGTGGAGGCTGGCTTGCAAACCTCCCATTCGGTTCAGGAATGAGGGATTTTGCCGGATCAGGAGTAGTACATGGTGTTGGTGGATTAATTGCCCTGGTCGGGGCATGGATGGTTGGCCCCAGGTTTGGCAAGTACAATCCTAATGGTACACCAAACATGTTTCATGGCCACAATCTTTCTTTTGTAGTATTGGGAACTTTGTTTTTGCTTTTTGGATGGTTTGGGTTTAGTGCCGGAAGCACATTGGGTGCAACCGATCTCAGGGTTTCAGTAATTGCGGTAAACACTTTTCTCGCCGCATGTACCGGGGCAATAGCAATTATGTATATCACATATTATGACACGGGAAAATATGATGTTGTAATGACATGTAAAGGATCTCTGGCCGGCTGTGTTGCGATTACGGCCTCCGGCGCCTATGTGCCACATTGGGCGGCAGTAGCTATTGGCTTAATTGCTGTCATCATATTGAAGGCAAGCCTATACATTATGGAAAATAAGCTCAGGATTGATGATCCAGTTGGGGCAATCTCTGTCCACGGGGCAAACGGACTGTGGGGACTACTCTCCGTGGGTATATTTGCCGATGGTTCTTATCATGGTGTTCGGGGATTGATAACAGGATCAGGGTGGCAATTGCTATCTCAATTTATCGGATGTATTGTGCTAATGATCTGGACCCTTGGTCTTGGTTACTTATTATTCTATATATTAAGAAAGACAGTAGGTCTCAGAGTGCCAGTCAGTGAAGAAAACACAGGTATTGATGTTTATGAACACGGGCTTCCGTGTTACCCGGGTTTTAGTTGATCTACCAGAACTTGAAGATTTAAATTTACACTATTAAGCCATAAGAATATTTTCACTTATTATGATTTAGAAGAAAGGGTTAAAGGCAATAAAAAATGTATTTCTTAATAGTGTGTGAAAAAAAGAGCCTTTTCTACGAAACATTTGATGACAAACCATCATTAGAAGAACACATAAACAGTCGCAAAAGATTTTTTCTAAAGAAATTTAAAAATAATCAGGCGTATATTGTAAAGGGCGAAGAAATCCTCACTGCCAAAAAGCATCTGGATGAAGAAATAGATTTATCAGGAAAATAATATAATAATCCGTGTAGTCTCCACTTTTATTAAAGACCGAAAGAATGAAAGGGTTCTGGATAATCGTAATCTTGATAGTGGTACTTATACCGCTTTTTATGTTTTCTATTGACAAGGACAAAAAGAATGTTGAAATGAGAGACAAAGAAGGGAGAATGACAGTTCCGGATATAGTAGACGATACTATTTATGAAAGTGCATCTATATTCAGGATGCATATGAAATCTCTTGATGAATATGACGATGCATTGGCAGAGTCAATTGAAAGTCAAAACTGGGATGATATATGCAAATACGCCATGTTGCTGAAGAATACTTCCCCATTACTCTTTACAGGTAAAAAAGAAGTAGAATTACCGAAGGATTTTATCATGTTTGATACCACTTTTCATTTCCAATCGCTTGCAGTGGTAGAAGCAGCTGAATCAAGAGAGATAGTCAGTTTGAACATCGAATACGAAAAATTAGTATTGAATGAAATAACTTTGGGACTACTGGAGGAAGATCCATCAAACAGGATACCATCAGCAGAGAAACTAAGAGACGAACTGGCAAGTGTTGTGTGAACCAGCCTAGCACAATATGTAATTGTACTAACTCTTCCAGGCAAATCTTATCCATATGATAAATTACTCCACTCTCAAATAAACACTCATGTTTGTAGACAACATAGTAAAAAGGTCAAAAATTGCCAGGGAGATAT
>CAJXKT010000014.1 GCA_913055705.1 uncultured bacterium | reverse complement strand
ACTATGTGTTGTGTGATTGCTGCCATGACCTTAGCATTATTGGCTCAAAGCGCCGGTGCCGGCTTCATACAGGGAACTAGGGTAAGAACAGATTGCTCTTCTCCGTTCCACGTGGCTGTTTCGGATGATGGCGGGACGTTGGCTATATCCAATCAGTCAGGCCATAGCGTCACGTTTGTTGATGCGAGGTCTAAAAAGGTGACCGGAGAGGTTCCTGTTCAGGTTCAACCTGAATCGTCTGTGTTTTCACATGACGGACGTACTTTGTATGTTTGTAATGCAGAGAGTGACAATGTGTCAGTTATTGATGTAGGAAACAAGGCAGTTGTTAAAACAATAAAAACTGGTGACTGGCCTTGTAGTATTAAACTGTCGAAAGACGGGTCAAAGGCCTATGTAACTTGTTCCGGTAGTATGTGGAATTCGGTTGATATCATTGACACTGCGATGAATAGCAAAATCGGTGAGATCAGGACAACTGATTACGGCCCAAGGGACATAGCTATTTCCCCTGACGGGAAAACAGCGGCTATAGCCCTTGACACGACAGGCAAGATTAACAGGGGTATTGATTTTGTAGATCTTGCATCAGGAAGGGTTATTGAGCACAGAAATATATATCAGAGTGCAAACCTGAGGGGTATTGAGTATACGCCTGATGGAGCATATGTACTTGTTACAATGGAACAGCCAAAGAACTGGCTGCCTGTATGTGAAGCAGAGAATGCACAGATATTCTCAAACAACCTTGCTGTTGTAGAGACCAAAAAAGGTGGAAAAGTTGCAAGCATGCCTCTGGATGAGCACAACAACTATGATGGTAATCCTTATGGATTAGCAGTTAGTTCAGACGGAAAGTATGTTTATATTGGTATCAGGAGTATGCACAGGGTAACTGTCCTTGATCTGGAAAAGTTGCTTGCTATCGTTTCTTCAAGCACTCAGGAAGAGCTTGATGACATGAAGAATGACCTGACTTTGATGGTTGATTATCTGGTTAAAAGAGTAAATGTAGGCCTCGGCCCAAGTTCAGTTGCTCTTTCTCCGGATGATAAGACTTTATACGCAGCAAACTATTTCACAAATGATTTGTCAATTATTCAGACAGGTGATGATCCTCAGGTCATGGATACGGTACAGACGGGCGTTGTGTGGGAGCCACTTCCAAGAGGAGAGCCGTTGACAGTTCCTGAAGTGCATTACAGGGTAAAGCACTCACCATACAAAAGTGAATTGGTCAGATATGGACAGTTCCAGTTTAATGAAGCATCATGGACACTGCAGGGTGAGTATTCATGTGCAAGCTGCCACTATGAAAGAGGTCAGACAACAGGCTTGATCTGGGATCTTGGTGATGAAGGATGGGGCAGTTGGAAGAACACAAAGTATATCCGAGGCGGAAGGTATCTTCCTCCATTCAGGCATGAAGGATTCACAGGTCATCCTGATGAAATCGTAGGAGCTGCTTCATCGATCGACAGGGTATGCGGACGTGACCCTGGATTTGTGTTCAGAAGTGAGAATTTTTCACCTGAGAGATTAGAGGCCTTGATTGCTTACATCAGGTCATTGGAGTTCACAGGAAGTCCTTTCAGAAATGAAGATGGTTCAATGACAGAAGCACAGAAGAGAGGCTGGAAAGTATTCAGTGATGCTAAGGTTGGATGTATTGAGTGCCATCCTGGCGATCCAAAGAACCCAAGAGCCTTATTCAGTGATGCGCAGACTCATGACGTTGGAACAGGTAGAATTGGTGCGGATGGATTCAGGACAACTCCTGGAGCTGTGTTTAACACAACAGTTCTTGAGACCGGTGTTGATCCTTATGGAGAAGAGTACGATGTTCCAATTATCGGACTTGATCTTGTAAAAGAGTTTGATACGCCAACATTGAGAGATATTTACGCATCAGGTACATATTTCCATGATGGCAGTGCTCAGACGTTGATGGCTACGATAGACAATACAGCTACGACACAGGATATGCATGGGGTTACATCACATCTGAGTAATCAAGAGCTGCAGGATCTGGTTGAGTTTATGAAGGCTTTATAAAAAAGTTCTTTTCAGGGAAATAGTCTCCAGTTAATTGCTGGAGGCTATTCTCTATGAAAACTTTCGTTGTCTTAAATTTGTGTTTAATTAACATTAAAAAGGAAAGGAGTAAACCAACTTATGAAGATGGGATTTTTTAAGTCAATGGCATTGGTTGGTGTTGTTGCAATATGGGGGCTTTTTAGCAGCGCTGACTGCCAGGCGCAGGTTATGACTGGTGGTCCAAAGCCTGGTGAAGCTATTTGGGCGGATTACTGGGGTATGTCAAAGCAGATTCAGGGAAATATTGAATCAGTTGTTTTTACCCAGTCAAAGCCTACACTAGCAGGTGACCCGTATCATCAATACCCGAATTACGTATCTAATGACAGTAGGATTGTGTGTTACGACATGAAGTCAAGGAGCCTGAAGGTGCTTACAAAAGATTTCACGAGCGCTTATGATCCTTGCCTTAATTGGGATTGTTCAAAGGTTGCATTTGCAGGTGTTCACAAAAATGGTGGCGGCAGTCAGTTATGGGAGATGAATATTGATGGTTCAGGCGTTAGGCAGTTGACTGATGCACCTGGTACATTCAGATCGCCTCTCTACTATGCAGCCGGTGCCATTGAGGAAGGTGAAGGCAGGGTTATATCAAGGGCCAGGTATTTTGAAGGTGACTGGGCTCCTCGTGGCACAGTTCCCAAGATGGGTTTCCTGATGTGTATTTATTCTCCAGAGGGTTCAATGGATGAATTTGGCAGGCCACACGCTTTTGACTTATACAGGCTTGATCCGCAGGGTGGAAAGTCAATGGATCGTATCTGCGGTCACTTATTAGTAGGTATCGATATGCCAAATGTTGATACTGTTATTGATCAGATCACTTACAATGTAAGTTCAAATTTTGATCCTACACTGACTCGTGATGGAAACATCTTGTACAGCAGTACACAGGCTAATGGTACTCATAATAATTCTGAAGGCAGCACATGCATCTTAGTTAACAACTGGACTGGCGCTTACCCAAGACACATCTATGGTAACGAGGTTAGCGAGCAGCCAAGCACGCCTAAGGTTTCGGCAAAAGAGAGTTCAGATGGTTATGTGTATTATATTGAGGCGTTAGACAGTAACTCAGGTATAGGTAATCTTGCAAGAGTTAGCTGGACTACTCCTCATGCTAAGACGCAATCCAGGTTGAGCAATGATGGCAGACTATACAGAAGTCCACATCCAGTGCCGGATGGCCGTATAATGGTTTCTTCTGCTGAAAGACGTGACTTTGGTCTACATTGGTTCAGCGCTGACAAGGGTACAGTTTCTGAGTTAGTTTATGATGATCCGGAGTGGAATGATCATCAGCCTCAGCCTGTTTATCCACGTTACAAACCAAGATGGATAAATGCATTTGTTGCAGGAGACAGTTTTGGTGTTACAACAGTGACCTATCAGCCGTTTGACCAGGTTAAGGTTGAAGGATATCCTCACTCATGGAGTACAACTATATGCTTTGATACAACATTGACAAATCTTCCGATTGGCCCTTATGCACATCAGAGAGCTAAGGAAGTTGGACATGGTGATATAAAGGCTATAAGGGTACTTAATGCAGTAACGGCTAATGAGCCTGATGCCAGCAGGTATGTACAGGGTGCCGGTAGCCATCTTCTTGGTGGCGCAAAATCAAGCTCAAACTCAGGTACATCTTACTCACAAAGACGTATGTTTGGTTATCAGTATGTTGAGGATGATGGTTCTGTTGTAAGTTCACATCCAGGTGATGAGCCTTACTGCACACAGATACTGGATGACAGAGGAATGGCGGTACAGACGCAACTGGCATGGGCATATGTAAGGCCTTATGGCGGAAGAATTTGTACAGGCTGTCACTGGGGTTCTTATGATAAGAAGGGTTATCTGAACATCCATACCAAAGCACTTTACAACTGGTGGTACAGCGATTTAAGCCATTATGACTCTCCATTTATGTGGGAACACTTAAGAGTTGACAAAAATGGTAAATATGCTGGAGTAAAACATGGCGACAGCGTTATGGTGCCGGCAGACGTTTATTATGGTGGTGCTTCAGGTACTACTTCTGCGACAGTTGAAGGTCTTTATATCGACAAACTGAGAACAGTTGACTTCAGGAGAGATATACAGCCTATCATTGATGCTAAGTGTGCGTCCTGTCATGGTACAACGCAGACTCCTAATCTGAGTGGTAGCACAGATCTGGTATCTGTTAATGGCGTTGCCGCATTCAGCCGGGCATATAACAGCCTTTTAGCGCAACAGAGAGGAAGGGATACTAACATTGGTGGAAGGTATGTTAACCCGAGTGCAGCTATAAACAGTCTTCTCATATGGCGTTTGTATGAAGAAGAATTGTCACAGTTTGCATCAAGGGCTAATCCAATGCCTGTTGAAGGTAGGATTATGCATAATAAGCTTTTGACACCAGAAGAAAGATTCTTGTTTGTTGAATGGGTAGATTTGGGTGCTCAGTGGGATAATATTCAGGGCCCAGACCCTTATCCAGGATATAGAGGCAGATAAGGATTGTAGTATTTTTGAATTCTTGATGCTCAGTTTAGAGCATTTATTAACACAAAGCTGGCATAGCAGGAGTTTGAAAGCTATGCCAGCTTTTTTTATTTAATTTTATCTCAAAATCCACTTGACAAGTAATCCGTTATAAGTATAATCCACCAACTGTAACGAAGGGAGGTGATATTTACATATTTACTCTAAAACGTTGATACACATGGTGTTTATGTTTGCGAGTAAATTATATCATCAACTTGTGGGTTGGAAAAAATCAGATATAATGTTTGTAGTATTATTCTAAATATGTTTGAGATTTTACGATGAAGTTGTTGTGATTTTATGGGAGTTTTTTTAGACCTTATTTGGATTGGTATCTTTAAGTCTAGAGAAGAAAGGAGAACAGAGAAGAATGGTTCATTCAGTTAGAGGCTATATAGTAGTGCTGGCAGTTATTGCCGCCTGTGCGATTTTGCCGATGAATTTCTGCAAAACCGCAAATGCAGATGAAGCTGCCCCAACGTTTCAGGATGTAGCATCATCGATTTATGGACAAGCTGTTGGTGATGATGATGACGGAACAATGTATGTCTTTGGATTGACAGCCCGATACACAGGGCCGGATAGGACATTGCCGGGTGAGGGTAAGTTTAAAAACATATTTTATTACTTACCTGTAACAGCGATGTACTATAACCCTGATGATTACTATGTATCAACACAAAAGGTTGAGGGAGAGTTTAAGAATGATGAATGTGTTCTGTGTCATACAATTCAAACTCCACGTATCGTTGTTGACTGGAAATTGAGTAAGCACTTTAAGGGTGGAAAAACGGATGCGATGGACAAGGAGCAGGTTGTAGGCTGTGATGCCTGTCATGGTAACAACCATCAGGATTTGACGATGCCTAGCGTCACCACTTGTGGTAAATGCCATAAAAAGGAACAGGGTGAACATCTTGCCGGTGGGCAGGGTTCGCATGGCTCTCACACAATTTGGGATATATCTGTTACCGAATTTGCTTGGCAGATTGGAAAACCTGGGGAAGAAGTAGCCGGATGTGCTCAATGTCATGGTATCGCTGGAAACAGATGTGACGGATGTCATACCAGACATAAATTTAAGGCATCAGAAGCAAGAAAGCCTGACAACTGTGGTGTCTGCCATATGGGTGTAGACCATGCTGAGTGGGAATTCTGGAATAACTCTTATCATGGTAAGATTTACGCAACGGAAGGTGATACCTGGGATTGGGATAAACCGATGAAACCACAGAATTACAGAACGCCAACTTGTGCGTACTGTCATATGGGTGAAGATGGTAATCACAATGTACAACATATGGCAACTGGATATGCACATATGGGTATGTTTCAGCTCGACAGAGGTGCGCCACAGCATAAAGCAAAGAGGGACGCATGGATAAAGAAATGTCAGGGATGTCATTCTCCGCGTTGGGCGGCAGAGCAATTGTATGCTATGGATGAGCAGATTCATATTAGCTTCACAAAGTGGCGTGAAGCAGTAGGCGTTCTTGTTGGATTGTATCTGGAAGGACTGTTCGATCCTATGCCGGCTGATCTGGCACCTGACTTCACTGGTGGCCACACGATGAATCTGTTGCCGGGTGGAGCTCCAAGGTTCTATAACGTGTCAAGAATAGAGAGGCTTGCTGTTGAGATGATTGTTTACCAGATAACTGCAGTATACAAAGCAGCAGCTCACTTCTCAATTGACGATGTTACTTACAATGCCGGTGCTTTCCCACTGGACAGACAACTCATTGAAATTAAAGATGAGGCTTCTAAGTTGAGAAGGATTTCTACTCTTGAAAAAGAGGTCGGTATAGAGCATGTAGCATATGATTTCTGGAAGCATGGAGAATATACAGACCTCCTTACAGGCTATAAGAGGCAAGAGGGTGATATAGACGAGGATGCATGTGACCACGGTGATCATCCTTGCTTTGGTGAAGAACATTAATCTTCATAAGGTAAGGTAACCTTTAGTAGTTTTTAGAAGGGTAGCATAGCGTATATAGCTGTGCTACCCTTTTTTTTGTTAGAGGGAGAGTATAAATTATGGAAACATTAGAAACCGGTGAATTAAATCTAAACGAAGCGTTGCATGGGCAGAGTATTCCAGGCAAGAGTGGACACTTTGGGAAATATGGCGGAAAATTCGTACCGGAAACCTTAATGCCGGCTTTGGAACAACTTGAGAAGGAATATCTAAAGGCTAAAGAGGATCCAAAGTTTAATGATGAATTAAAATATTATTTAAGAGAGTATGTAGGAAGGCCATCCCCTCTATATTATGCAAAAAGGTTAACAGAAAAATTAAATGGTGCAAAAATATATCTTAAGAGAGAGGATTTAAACCATACAGGTGCTCACAAGATTAATAATACTTTAGGACAGGTCTTGCTTGCTATTAGAATGGGTAAGGAAAGAATTATTGCTGAAACCGGTGCAGGGCAACACGGTGTTGCTACTGCTACTGCTGCAGCAATGTTTGGTATGAAGTGTGATGTTTATATGGGAGAAGAAGATATACGGCGGCAATCCTTAAATGTATTTAGAATGAAATTACTGGGAGCAAATGTGATTCCTGTAAAGACAGGCTCTAAAACACTAAAAGATGCAACCAATGAGGCACTTCGAGATTGGATGTCTTCGGTAGTGAATACGCATTATATAATAGGTTCTGTGGTAGGTCCGCATCCGTATCCTATGATGGTCAGGGATTTCCAGATAATAATTGGACAGGAGGTGAAGGAGCAGATCCAGAAGGCAGAAGGGAGATTACCGGATTATATCATAGCATGCGTTGGGGGTGGTAGTAATGCAATAGGTGTTTTTTATCCTTTCATTGAGGATAAAGATGTTAAACTAATTGGTGTAGAGGCGGGAGGCCTGGGCTTTGATGTGGGACAACATGCTGCTTCACTCTCCAGAGGTGAAAAAGGGGTACTTCACGGCAGCTTGAGTTATGTGTTGCAGGATGACGACGGCCAGACATCTCAAGTTCATTCAATCTCAGCAGGCCTGGATTATCCGGGAGTTGGGCCCGAACATAGCTATTTAAAGGATACAGGAAGGGCTGAATATGTTTCAGTTACTGATGACGAAGCTGTAGATGCTTTCAATCTATGTACACGTCTGGAAGGAATAATTCCCGCTCTTGAAGCTTCTCACGCAATAGCATACACTGTTAAATTTGCACCAACGATTGATAAAGATAAAATTATTGTAATAAACCTTTCCGGCAGCGGAGACAAAGATTCTTTTGAGGTTGCCGAGAAGATGGGAATAGATTTGTAATTAGCTATAAGAGGAAACTGATTTAAGTGAATAGGATTGATGCCAAGTTTAAGGAATTAAAAGATAGAAATGAGCCAGCATTTATCCCGTTTATAACAGCGGGAGATCCTAGTCTGGAAGCAACAAGGGAATTGATCGTAGAATTCGACAAAAGAGGATCAGATATGATAGAATTGGGCGTACCGTTTTCTGATCCAATAGCGGATGGGCCCGTGATTCAAGCATCATATTACAGAGCACTTTCAGGAGGGGTTAAACTTTCAGACATCCTGGAGCTTGTAAAAGATGTGCGTAAAAAGTCAGAGATCCCTATTGTATCTATGATTTCGCAAAGTATTCTTTTTAAGAATGGTTGTGATAATTTTGTTAGAAGTGCAGTTAAAGCAGGATTTGATGGTGCTACAATTCCAGATCTTCCTGTTGAAGAAGCTGAAGAAATAATGGAAGCCGGCAGGAAAGAGGGGTTTAAGATAATATGCTTTATTGCACCAACTACTACAAGTGACCGAATGGAATTAATTGTCAAAAAGTCTCAAGGTTTTCTGTATTATATTTCTGTTGTTGGTATTACAGGGGTAAGAAGTGAATTGTCTGCTGATATAACTGAAAATATTCAAAATATAAAGAGATCAACAAGCCTGCCGGTTGCCATGGGATTTGGGATTTCTACTCCTGAACAGGCCAAAGCGGCCGGAAAAGTTGCAGATGGCGTGATCGTAGGTAGTGCCATCATGAGAGAAATCGAAAAATATGGTAATCAGGATGATAAAATATTGATTAAAAATGTCGGGAAATTTGTTGGTGAACTGGTAAAAAGCACGAAAAATCAAAATTAGCTCTTGGTCTTAGATAGATAGCAGTGGTTCAAATTCGACAGTACTATAAGATATGCTAATTGCAGTAGTTATGTGAAGAAGTGCAAGAATACTTCTTAATTCTTGACGGAAAACTGACATTTTGAGTATAACGTCAAAGGAGCGCCAGGATCAGCAGAATGTTTGTAAGCTGACTGAATGCCATAGCTTATGTAATATGTAATATAGAGGCTAGGTTTCGGCATTTAGCTTGCTAAGTTCTCTGCCTCGAATGTATTTGCAGTTTGTTGGTTAATTATCTTTGTATTTTCAAAAAAAATGGGAGTTCTTAAAGGGCTCTAAATAAGGTAAAAGTAGTAATTTCGTATTGATGCATTACATTCGGAAAAAAGTTTTCATTTGTTTGTATTTTTTGGCAAGTTTTTGTTGACATATTTTTAGAAAATTATATAATCCACACTTCAAAAGTGAGGCTTTTAGAATGATGATATTGAGTGAAAGGGGGTGCTTGATTTTTCACAAAGATTCATTTTTACCAAAAGACTTTACAAACATTTGTTTTATAGTTCACGTTAGATATTTTATTTTTCAATAGTTAGAAATGGAAGGGAGAAGGTAAGAATAAATGCTAAGATTTAAGACGTTATTCATTGCATTACTTGTGTTTGTTGCCGCATTCTGTTTTTACGCGAATTTTTCCAGTAAAGACGCTGAAGCGGTAGAGATCATCACGCACTGGGTGCCTCACGAGGTATACGGTATGCCTGGAGATCCTGACAATTCCGGAAAGGTTTTCTTTTCTGGTTTGTATGCTAAGTACATGGGATACCCAAAGGGTGCTCCACCATATCCTGGAAAGTTTTCCAGGTTCTGGAGAACACTTCCTGCGTATCGTTACTACATCCCTGATTACATGTACAACAGGGACGAAGTAAGACCTTCGAACCCAATCAAGGGTCAGTTCAGACTGAAAGAGTGTCTGGGTTGTCACTCAGTGGTCACACCGGGTATCGTAAGAGATTACGAAAAGAGTGCACATGCCAAGGCTGAACCAAGCCCGACCGGCTGTGACACGTGTCATGGTAACAACCACCAGAGGCTGTTGATGCCAAGTGCAAAGGCATGCGGCGTCAGTGACTGTCATGAAGAGCAGTATATTCAGAACTCACAGGGTGGTATCGGATCACACGCATCATGTTCAAGTTTTGCTCAGGTTGAGTGTGCATGGTCAATTGAAAGGCCTCCTGGAGATACAGCCGGATGTACTTTCTGCCATACAAGCTCAGAAGAGCGTTGCAGCACATGTCATCAGAGACATCAGTTCAATCCAGTAGTAGCCAGGAAGTCAGAGCAGTGTAAGGCTTGTCACTGGGGAAAAGATCACAGGGATTGGGAAGCATATGACATTTCAATACACGGTGTTGTATGGCAGACCGGCAAATGGGATCCTACTCAGTTTGATTTGACCAAGAAGCTCTCAGAAGCTGATTACGTTGGACCTACCTGTCAGTACTGTCATCTAAGAGGTGGTCATCACAACGTACAGAGACTTTCAACTGTTTATACAAGTATGGGTATGTCCAATGCTGACAGGGGTGCGCCTCTCTGGAAGGAAAAGAGAGACACTTGGGTATCAGTATGTGACGATTGCCATTCACCAAGGTTTGCAAGAGAGAATCTGCAGGCAATGGACGAAGCTTGTAAGGATGCAGGTCTGAAGTACACTGAGACGTTTAAGGTAGCAGAAAATCTGCAGTTAGATGGAATGGGCGAGCCAATGCCTAAGGATCTCCATCCTGACTGGGCTGGTGAGCACGTCTGGAGTTTGAAGATTGGTGCTTATCATGATGGTCCAGGTTATGGAGGTGCGCAGGGTCAGTCCGGTGAGTTCAGGATGTCCAACTGTTCAGACATAGAAAGAATCTGTTTTGAGAGTGTTGGATACTGGATGACTTACATATTCAAGGGAATGGCGCATGGTTCATGGAACGATGCAACGTATTGTGACGGATCCTTTGGTATGGACAGATGGTTGGTTAAGGCCAAGGTAGCATCTGAGCAGGCGAGAAGGTTTACAGCGCTTGAGAAGAAGGCAGGAATCAACTGGGTACCGTCTGAGTTCTGGAGGAAGGGTGATTGGATGAATGAGTTGTCAGGTGCGAAGATTGTTAAGGAGTTCCCTGGCAAGAATATATTCGATCTTTGTCCGGAGCCAGGTTGGTTAGATACGCATCATGCACCTGCAGCCGAGGTTGAGTACATCAACAGGAAGCTTAAAGAGTTAGGGATGAAGGCCGGTAAGCATGGCGTTCATCATTGATTTGATGTATATAGAAGTTTGAAGTAATATCAAGGGAGCCGGGCATAAACCCGGCTCCCTTATTTTTTAGTGGTGTTGTGTTATTATAAGGAAACCCACCGAAATGGTGGGTTTTTTTATTGTAATACAAAATTTAGTTAAACTATTTGCAGACTTTTTGTGTATAATTATTATAAGAGTATTTTTTTTAATCTTTTCAGGTAGGGAATGCATGTTGACATCAATCAAAAACGAAATCAAGAAAACGGGTATTTTAGTATCATTTGTAATATTAGTAGCTTTGGTTGGTTGTGGAAAAGCGACGAACCATGTTGAAGTAGGTCAGACATTATTAGAACAGGGTAAGGTTGAGGATGCAGCAATAGAGTTTAAGAAAGCTATTGAAAGGGATCCAAATTCGCCAGAAGCACACTTTGGCTTAGGCAATACTTATGCGAAGAAACAAGAGCTTGAAGATGCAGCTATACATTATAGAAAGGCAATTAAGCTGGATGCTAAGTTTGTAGAGGCTTATAAGAGACTTTCGGAAACATTTATAGAAATGGGTGCCCCTGACTCTTATTTTGAGAAGAAGTACAACGCTATAGAGGAAGATCCGGATGATCCTATAGCCCGCATAGACCTTGGGGTACTCTATCATAAGTGGGACCAGACAAGAAATGCAATCACTGAATACGAGGAAGCGCTGACGTTGGATCCTGATAACCCATTTATCTATTATAATCTGGCAGTTGCTTATCAGGATATGAACCTGTTTGAGGATAAAGCTATTCCTCTATATATGAAAACTATAGAATTGCAACCGGGCTATGACAATGCACATTATAACCTGGCTGTTTCGTATCTCAAAACCAACAGGCTGGAAGATGCGATGGTTGAATACAAGAAGACCCTGGAAATAAATCCAAATTACGCTTCAGTATACGTTGATTATGGGATGATACAACTTAGGGAAAAGAATTTTGATGATGCTATGAAACACTACGGCAAGGCACTGGAGATTGATCCGAATAATATAGAGGCATATTATCAGAAGGGAATAGTGTATGCCTTTCAGGAGAATTGGGATGAGGCTCTAAAGATGAACCGGAAGGCACTGGAGATTGATCCAAAACATATCAACTCTCAATTTAACATAGCAGTGGTATACCATAAAAGGGGAGAATTAAAGAGGGCAATAGCGGAGTATGACTTGACACTGGAGATAGACAGGAACTACCAGGATGCCTATTATAACAGAGGACAGATTTATGCTTCAATGGGCAATAGACCTCAGGCGTACGGCGATTATATAGCTTATAGCAAGATAATGAAGGCAAAAACAGGCAAAGAGGGCGCAGCGCTTGCGTTACGAGGAATTGAAGACAAGGAACAGATTCAGAGGTACCTTATTCCAAGTTTCAAAGACTGGATATTAGAACAAGATAGCCGTTGAATACCGTCTCATAAAAGAACAGCGCGGCAGTGATCTGTACCAAAGACAAGAAAGTCGAAAAAAAGAAATAACTGGAGAAGTATTACAAAGCCCACCTGTTAGTCTGGTGGGCTATAATTATGTATGCATTGGAAGGAGTTAACTTAGATGTTTTCTGAATTTTTGAAGAGATACAGGTATTTATTTGTGGTCTTTCTAATTGGAATTGTCATTGGTTGTGATAATGCACAAAACCATATTGATATTGGAGACAAGCTTGTCCTTGAGGATAAGACGGATAAGGCCATTGAAGAGTATAAGCAGGCTATTGATATAGATAAGAACATTGCTGAGGTTTATTATAAATTGGGAGATGTTTATTTTAAAAAGGAAATGCTGGAAGAGGCTGCAATGGAATTTAGAAAGGCAATTGAAATTCGTCCGGATTATAATGAAGCCAATACGAAGCTCACAGACACATATAATAAAATTGGAGTGCCGGATGATAAAATTGTGATTTATAAGAGGGCAATTGAAATGAACCCGAAAGATTCAAAAGCCCGTATAAAGCTGGGGATCTATTATCAACAATTGAAGAATATGGATCTCGCCTTTGAGCAATATAATAAGGTTCTAGAGTATGATCCTTATAATTCAAGCGCCCATTTTAATCTGGGTGTTGCATATCATGACTATAACGTAATTGACAAAGCTATTTTGTCTTACGAAAGATCTAAGGAGCTTAAACCCAGTTATGATAAGGTCCATTTCAATCTGGGTATTGCGTATATTGCTACTGAAGAATATGATAAAGCGCTGAAGGCATTAAAGAAGGCAGAAGAATTAAATTCTGGTAATAAAGATACGCATAGTAATTTAGGGCTGGTACATTATCTTAAGGGTAACAGCGAAGAGGCGCTTAATGAATTGAGAAAAGCATTAGAATTAGACCCAAAAATGGCAGATGCGCATTATTACCTGGGTGTAGTTTATGCCAGTAAAGAAATGTATAGAGAAGCCATTGAAGAGAACAAGAAGGTTATAGAGGTCAGCCCTGATTACGTGAACGCGCACTTCAATCTTGGCACTCTATATCATAAGCAGGGTCTATTGGACGAGGCATTAGAAGAATATGAGAAAACAATTCAGATCGATCGTGGTTTTGCAGATGCTTATTATAATAAAGCAGCAGCACTGGAGAAGCTGGGTAAGCCGGCGGAGGCACGAGATGAATTTGAAAAATATAGGATGGTCAAGCAGACCGGCAAAGGCTCGCCAAGCCTTTTATCATTTGAGGCGAAGCTTACGGGAGCCATGGAACAGGAAGACGCATTTAAGGAAATAGCAGATGCTAAAGCTATTGAAGAAGCTAAAGCTATTGAAAAGATAAAAGCTCATAAAGAGGCTGAAGCCCTGGGTGAAGAAGCCAAAGAATCTGTGACAAAGTAACGTTCTGGTATTTATTTCCATGAAGATTAGCGCCTGAATGACTGCGCTAATATCTTTATAGCCTGGCGACTTAAACATTTACATGTCTTACCTTGTTTTCTCTCTTGGTTCACGTTTTTCTGAAATGGAGGGAAGCTCAACCTCTACAGTCTCATTCGGTCCTACTGTTATCTCCGTACTAACAGGCTTAAATTTTTCATGCCATGTCTTAAGCGTATACTTTCCGGGAGGGACGTTTTCAATGGTGAACTCACCGCTTTTGTCGGTTAATGTGAAGTAAGGATTGTCTAGAACAACAATGAATGCCGACATTTCCTTATGTACGTTACACCTGAGTTGGATTTCTCCTGGTTTGTCCAGACGTATTATCTTGATAACATTTGGATCATAAGTGCCCAGGCTTAGCATTCTGTGTGTGCCCGGAATAGGTTCAGGTGAATATACATTATGACGGACATTGTCTGTATTAGGAAAATCTATAGTGGAGCCTTTTAGAATAGGAAGAACGTGAGGTATAAACTCTACATTCCACTGGTCCATGATTGGTGGTTCAGCAGGCATTCCATTCTCTTTGGTAAATGCAATATGTCCGGTTTTAATAGAATGTCTTTTGATTACAGGTTGATAACTGTGACCGAGAACATGTTCCAGATAAACAATGGTGTCTTCCGAATGCCTTTCGGGTTTGTCAGAATGCGTAGTTACCACTTTTACCTTTCCCACAATAATTCCAGGGTCTTTTACAAGTCCTTCGGTTTTCCTGGCTGACATTATGTTTTTGTAGGATAATTCTTCGCTTAATTCAAGGATCTTCGCTTCTATTTCTGCATAATTGTCCATAGGTGGAAGAAGGTTTTCCATCTCATCTGGTTCCTCTGCACACAAACCACATCTTGTCACGTAGAAAGAAAGACTAATTATTAACGTCATTATCATAATTTTTATGATATTTACTGCTCTATTAAATTTGGTTTCCATTAATTTCCCTCTTAAATCTATTGTTTTATATGGTATATCGCCACCCGCCTGCCTGCCCGTCAAATTTGTTCGGACGGGAATTGCAAAGTCTTACAGGCAATTAAGTTTAAGGTATCAATTATATTTAGAGGTATATTTATTGCAAACAAAAATTATCAAGAAGATTTGGATTCCATATTGAATGGTGTTTAAATGATTTTAACGGCTCCGAGAATGGACTTCTCTTGGATATTGAATCACTTGCAAAATAGACATTGATCGTTATAATCTTTAAAAAAGAATTATTCCAGTTTTTGATGGAGGTAAGAATATATATGTACTTGAAGAATAGCTTTTTTTATTATGCGGCAATATTTACTCTCTTGCTTTCTTCTTTTGCAGGTGAAAAATGCATTGCGGAAAACAAGAAGCTTCCATGGAATATTCAGGATAAGGCCATTCGTCAGATGGGTGTTTCATGGGTCAGCAAGATAGCTTTTTCACCTGATGATAAATATATGGCCGTTGCTACTAAAGTAGGTGTAAACATAATTGATACCAGTACACATAATTCGATATGCTTTCACTTTGGGCACAAAGAGGCTGTTCAATCAATAACGTTCAGTCCGGATTCAAAGCTGCTTGCATCAGGAGCACAGGACGGGACAGTCAGGATTTGGGAAATACCTTCAGGAAATGAGATACAGATCTTATCCAGTACCAGTCAGACTGTTATCTCTTTGTCTTTCAGTCCGGATTTCAAGCTGCTTGCAACTGCAGGCACGTATGATAATAATATTACATTATGGGATGTGAGTACGTGGGAGGAGACAAGAATATTAGAAGGCCATGAAAAAGATGTTAATACTATAGCCTTCAGCCCTGATGGAAAACTATTGGCCTCAGGTTCATCTGATAATATTATAAAACTCTGGGATACTTCGTCCGGGGAGGAAATAAGGTCATTAAGAGGGCATGCATATAGTGTTATCGAATTAGATTTCAGCCCTGATGGTAAATTACTTGCATCCGGTTCTGGTGACAATACTGCAAGAATATGGAGTGTAGAAACAGGTAAAGAGACTTGGAAATTAGTTGGTCATACATGGGAAGTAAATTCTGTAGAATTCAGTCATGACGGCAGGTTTGTAGGTTCAGGCTCAAAAGATGGCACGACGAAGCTCTGGGATATCTACACGGGCAAAGAGGTGTGGTCGGTAAAAGGTCATAGCCGGGGTACCAAATCAGTGGCTTTTACACAAAGCTCTTCCATACTAGCATCGGCAAGCCCTTTTGACCATAACATTATATTTTTTGATGTGAATACAGGAAAGAAATTAGGATTAATCGCAGGGCACGGTAGAGACATTAATGTAATGATATTCAGCCCTGATGGTAAATATCTGGCATCTGCAGCGTGGGACAGAACAGTCAAGGTTTGGGATGCGGCTGGATTTAAAGAGAAATGGACTTTAAGGGGACATAAGGAGGAGGTTAACTCTGTAGCATTCAGCCACGACAGCAAGCTTATTGTATCAGGCGCACATGAAGGTGATGTAAAGATATGGGATGTTTCAACCGGTAAAGAAATAAAGACACTTAATGCTCATTCTGAAAGTGTGTATTCTGTAGTTTTCAGCCATGATTCAAAGATACTTGCATCAAGCTCCTGGGAAGAAATCAAGCTCTGGGATGTTGACTCGTGGGAGGAGATGAAAACCTTAACCGGGCAAAAGAAGGAGATCAGCGGATTAGACTTTGCTAATGATAGTACACTTTTAGTATCTTCTGCATATGATAGGAGTGTAATGATTTGGGATGTAGCGACAGGGAAGATGTTAAATGAGTTGATAGGACATGGAATGCGTGTTAATGCCCTGGATGTGAGTTCTGATTCAAAATTTATCGTTTCTGCTGGTCGTGATACAGTTTTAGTCTGGGATATTGCATCAGGAAAAAAACTGTGGGATTTGAACGGTCACAATTGGGGTGTTACCTCGTCAGTGTTTCATCCGGACAACAGGCTTATAGCTTCATGTTCATGGGGTGATGAGATGGTTATGTTCTGGGATGTAGAGACTGGAAAACTGCTGAAATCATTAACCGGCCATTGGGATGCGCTTAGATCATTGGCATTTAGTCCGGACGGTAAGCTTCTTGCGTCCGGTGCAAATAATGGAATAATATTGATATGGAAAATAGATTAGATATACTGACTGACCCGCCAGAACGATTGTCTGGCAGGTCACCAGGATGTTTAATTTGTGTCCTTTGCACACCTTAAGCCGACGCTTTTGTTTCTATCACTTGGCTCGCCGAACATCCTTACCGCACAACGCAACTTGTAGACATTCTGTGCAAACATAGACCCTCCCTTGATAATTCTTTTACCGGTACCCTCCAGAGGTCCCTTAGGATTTTTCTTGGGGGAATTATAATAATATTCAGGATGATACCAGTCATTACACCACTCAGAGACACTTCCTGTCATATCGTAACAGCCAAAAACGCTGTTACCTTCCTCGAAACTTCCCACAGTAACAGGCAAATTACTATCAGTTCCGACATTACAGAATCTAACTTCCCAGACATTGCCCCATGGGAATCTCCTTCCGTCTGTACCCCTTGCAGCCTTCTCCCATTCAGCTTCAGTTGGCAGGCGCTTACCAGCCCATGCGGCATATGCATAAGCATCATACCAATCTATTCTGGTAACAGGATAATCAGGGAAATTGTAATATTTATATTCGTAGCCTCTATAGGGGTTGCCGGGCAGGTGGCTTTTGCTAAGAGGTTCTGATGGGGAACATTTACTGTGGTCACCGGTTCTTTCCATGTATACCAGGAATTCCCAGTATTGTGCGTTTGTGACCTCATATTTGTCAATATAGTATGCATCAAGGTTTACTGTGTGTTGTGGCATCTCTTCCGGAATAAAATCCTCCTCGCTGCTTCCCATTACAAATTCGCCTGCAGGCACAAGTACCATTTCTTCCCATTTATCTTTGAAATTATTTAGAGCTTCTTCCATTATTGCCCTTCTGTCATTTATTCGTTTTGTGGCAAGTGTTCTTTTCTCCGATACGTTCAGGTATTCTGCTACCTTGCCAATAAAATCGTCTACTTCATTTAATTCTTCTGGTATCTGAGGCATCAGATTCCTGCATTTTTCAAGGTGTTCCAGTGCCTTTTTGTGGTTGTCCAGCTTCCAGTAAACACCTGCTATATACCAGTGAAGAGATGGCCTTTCAGGGTCTAGCTCTAAAGCCTTTTTATATAAATCCAATGCACCAATATAGTCGCTTTGGATTTCGCGCAAAGAATTTGCGGATTGAATATATTTCTCAACCTTTTGAAATACTTCATCGTCTGTTGATTCCGAAGTTTCCTGGCTTTCTTCAGCCTTTACCTCCTGGGTTATTTTACTCGTATCTGCCTCAGTGGTCTGACTTGTAGCCGTTTCAGTGGTCTGATTTGTATCAGATTCGGTAGTCTGTGATATCAGCTTTTTTCCATCTTGAGGGCAAAATATGTCCTCAGTTGTATATATTTTGTTGCAATCAAGGCAACTTTTCTTTTCCCCTGATTTTTCAGGTGTTTGTGCATACGAGCTTGTTACATAAAAAAATAGAACTATTAGAAAAATAAGAATCCTCTTCAATTACTTCCTCCTTAACTCAACAAAGTGATATAATATAGTTTAAAGCATTAGTTTATTGCTGAATAAACGTCGAATTTTTTATTATACAACCAATTTTCGCCTAAATCAATATCAAATAGGATTGTGTTTCTTTGCGTTAAAAAGGTCTTGATATCGAGGTTATTTTTTGGTAGTATGCTAAAATTCGTCATTATAAATTAAGATATCAAGTTGCGTAAGTCATCGAATAGATAACAATTAAGGAGAACTCAATGGAATGCGGATGTTTAAAGGATAAGGTTGTCAATCTCGTAAAGCTGATATTAGGTGAGATAGGCAAACGAAAGAAATTAGTAGGTGTTGTCTTTATTATCTTAGTGGCGGTTGGTTTGGTTGGTGGTAAGAAGTTCTGGCATTATGCTGAATCAAGTGAATTCTGTGGCAGTTGCCATGAAATGGATGTGCACTACGATTCCTTTATGAGTTCAAAGCATCATAATGAGCATGTACATAGTTGTCATACCTGTCATATCGGTCCCGGACTGAAGGGTTTCTTGCATGCAAAGTTAAGTGATGGCGCACACGACTCATTTGAACACGCGAGGAAAACCTATCTTACCAGTGTAAATTCTGGTCTGTTTATTGAAATAGCCGAAGATAGTGTGTCTATTGTAAATGGTAACTGCGCTAGATGTCATACCAATAATGAAGAGTTTACAAAAGACAAAACACATCTTGAGTACGTTTCGCAATCTAAAAGAAAGGGAGAAGATGGTAGCCTTGAAAATTTCTTCTGTACGGACTGCCACATAGGGGTTGTGCATCCAAGTTGGAGTGCAGATGTATATAAGGTATATGCAGAGAAGAAGATTCCGCCTTTTGGTATATTTTCTGAGGATGATTGCTATGCCTGCCATAGGCATGCAACTCCGAAAATTGTAAAAGAATGGACGAATAGTCCACATTCGAAAAGCGGTGTGTCGTGCCTGGAATGTCATGGAGATGATCATGGGAAGATCGTTGAGAGAGAAGGCAGGGTATTGCCAAGCAAATGTGGTGAATGCCACGTGACAATGTATAACGATTTTGCACAGAGTAACCATTACAGGGGACGCGTAGTCGCTGAAATTGCTGGAGTTGCGGTAAGTACTAAAGATGCAGTGATGCGGGAGGATTGTAGGAAATGCCATATGCTTGGTTTAAACAAGTCATGGGACACAGGACCGGGAGGAAGTTGTGAGGGTTGTCACCCCAAACATTTGTTTTCACGGTCAAATGCAGCTGAGGCGAAGGTTTGTGAAAATTGTCATATTGGCGGGCCGATTCATGCACAGCTCGATATGAGTGAGAAGTCTATGCATGGTAAACTGTTTGGGAGATGGGAGGAAGAGGGTAATATCAAGTTGAGATGTCAGTCCTGTCATAGTGACCCATACAGCCACCACAATTTTAATAGAAATGTTGGTTTATTGAGTGATTAATACATTGATACAAGTATTTGTTTAGAAACAAAATAATGATTTCAAAAAAAACCCACCGACAAGGTGGGTTTTTTTGTTGGAGTAATTTACTTTTAAAAGGATTGTGTAAATGAAGATAACCGTTATAGGCGCTGGAAATGTGGGGGCAACAACCGCACAAAGGCTTGCTGAAAAGGAATATGGAGATATTGTGCTTGTTGATATAGTTGAAGGGTTACCGCAGGGTAAGGGGCTTGATTTGATGGAAGCAGGTCCAATTTACAACTATAATTGCAAGATTGTCGGAACTAATTCATATGAAGAAACTGATAATTCAGATTTAGTTGTTATAACATCCGGTTTGCCACGAAAACCGGGAATGAGCAGGGATGATCTGGTTAAAGTTAATGCGGATATTGTAAAGAGTGTTGTAGGTCAGGTAGTAGAGAAGTCTCCAGATGCAATTTTAATTGTGGTATCTAATCCGCTTGATGTAATGACTTATGTGACTTATAAGGTGAGTAAATTTCCCAGGGAGAGGGTTATTGGTATGGCAGGGGTTCTGGATACATCAAGGATGAGAAACTTTATAGCAATGGAATTAAATGTTTCGGTGGAAAATGTGCATACTTTTGTTCTCGGGGGGCATGGTGATACTATGGTTCCTTTAGCAAGATATACAACAGTAGCAGGCATACCTGTTACAGAATTGATTCCTGAAGACAGGCTAGATGCCATAGTCAAAAGGACGAGAGACGGAGGTGCTGAGATAGTCAGTCTTCTGAAGACAGGAAGCGCTTTTTATGCACCGGCGGCTTCAATTGTTGAAATGATTGATTCAATTGTAAAGGATAAGAAAAAGATATTACCATGTACTGTATTATGTAACGGTGAATATGGATTTTATGACATATTCATCGGCCTTCCTGTCAAGCTTGGTAAAAGAGGGCTTGAGCAAATTATTGAAATAAAGCTTAATAAGGAAGAATCTGAAGCCTTAAAGAAATCTGCAGATGCCGTTAAAAAGCTTTGTCAGGGTATTTCATTTTAAGTTTGGAAGCTGGGCTTAACCTTATAAAATAGCATATGGCTCTTGTCCATGAGACGTATGCCAGAAAATTATGCAGTGGGGTTTGAACTGGTTTATTTGTACACTGAGATCTTCAATCGGAAAAAAGCTGATTATGGCTCTTACCGGACTCGGCTTTTGTATCTTCCTGATAGCTCATCTTGCAGGCAACCTGACTATTTGTGCAGGGGAAGATGCATTTAACTCCTATTCCGAGCGTCTTCATGCGTTAGGCCCACTCGTAATCCTCACAGAAATTGGACTTCTTTTCTTTGCAGTGACCCATGTTTTCATCGGTGCTTATCTTTTTTATGAAAATTTCCGTGCGAGGCCTGAAAAGTACTTGATTAAGAAGAATGCAGGTGGACGAACAATCGGTTCTGTGACAATGCCATATACCGGTTTGTTTATACTACTCTTTATTGTCCTTCATCTTGTTGATTTTCACTTTGTGGAGAAAACAGATCAGACTATATATCAAATCGTATTAGAAACATTTTCAAATCCCGGTTATGCTTTCTTTTATATTGTGTCCATGATCATTGTAGCTATCCATGTGAGTCACGGGTTCTGGAGTGCTTTCCAGACACTGGGGGTAAGTAACTCAGGGTATATGTCACTTTTTCGTGTGATGGGTATAGTCATCAGCCTTGCAGTTGGGTTTGGATTTGGTTTGCTTCCGATTTACATATCGTTTATTTCTTGAAATGACAAAAAATGCAACTTGATTCAAAAATACCGGATGGCCCTCTCTCTGAAAAGTGGGATAGGCACAGGTTTGAGTTGAAACTGGTAAATCCTGCAAACAAGACGAAATCAAAGATTATCGTTGTGGGTACAGGTCTTGCCGGTGCATCGGCTTCAGCCACCCTTGCAGAATTGGGCTATGAAGTAATGACATTCTGTATCCAAGATAGTCCGCGCCGTGCACACAGTATCGCTGCACAGGGAGGGATAAATGCTGCTAAGAATTACCAGAATGACGGTGACAGTATATGGCGTCTCTTTTATGATACTATAAAGGGTGGTGATTTCAGGTCAAGGGAGGCAAACGTCTACCGCCTGGCACAGATCAGCAATAATATTATTGATCAGTGTGTTGCCCAGGGGGTACCTTTTGCAAGGGAGTATGGCGGCCAGCTTGCAAATAGAAGCTTTGGGGGCGCTCAGGTATCTAGAACTTTCTATGCCAGGGGGCAGACCGGACAACAACTTCTCTTGGGTGCATACGGGTCGCTTTCACGCCAAATAGCAGCCGGTAAGGTCAGGCTCTTTACAAGAAGAGAAATGCTTGATCTCGTGGTAATAGACGGAAAGGCAAGGGGTATTATCGCCAGAAATCTTGTCTCTGGTGAACTGGAAAAACATGCGGCTGATGCTGTTGTGTTGGCAAGCGGAGGTTACGGAAATGCATTCTATCTTTCAACAAATGCCATGGGATCAAATATTTCTGCAGCCTTTGCGTCATACAGAAAAGGTGCTTCCTTTGCTAATCCATGTTTTGTACAGATTCACCCTACCTGTATCCCGGTTCATGGCACATATCAGTCAAAATTGACACTTATGAGTGAAAGCCTTAGAAATGATGGCCGGGTCTGGGTTCCCAGAAGTCCTGAAGACAGGAGGCCTCCTGATCAGATTCCTGAAACTGAAAGGGATTATTACCTTGAAGAGAAATACCCTCGTTTTGGAAATCTGGTACCAAGGGATGTAGCGTCAAGAAGAGCCAAGGTTCAATGCGATATGGGTAAAGGGGTGGGGGACACACGACTTGCTGTATATCTTGATCTCAAGGATGCAATTGAGAAGGATGGGCGTGATGTTATTGCGAGGAAATACGGCAACCTTTTCGAGATGTATGAAAAGATAACGGCACAGGATCCCTATGAGACACCCATGATGATCTACCCTGCTGTCCATTACACCATGGGAGGCCTCTGGGTGGATTATAACCTGATGAGTACAATTCCCGGTCTTTTTGTACTGGGAGAGGCAAATTTCTCAGATCACGGGGCAAATCGTCTTGGAGCAAGTGCCTTGATGCAAGGACTTGCCGACGGATATTTCATTATTCCTTATTCAATAGGCGACTATCTTGCTAAGTCTTCTCATGATACAGCAAGAGAAGACCATAGTGCATTTAACGAATCTTCTTTGCAGGTAGAAACACGTATAAAGAAGCTCCTTTCTATAGGGGGCAAAAGGACAGTAGACGATTTTCACAGGGAACTGGGGCATATACTCTGGGAGAATTGCGGCATGACGAGAAAAGAGAAGGATCTTAAGAAGGCAAAAAAGCTTATCGCAGACCTCCGTGCGGAGTTCTGGGAAAATGTCTTAGTGGGAGGGACTGGAAAGGGGTTTAACCAGAGCCTTGAGAAAGCGGGACGGGTAGCAGATTTTCTGCAATTTGGTGAACTCATGGTGATGGATGCCCTTGAAAGAAAAGAGTCGTGTGGCTGTCACTTTAATGAGGATTTTCAGACCGATGAACATGAGGCACTTCGTGATGATGAAAACTTCTGTCATGTTTCTGCCTGGGAATATCGCGGGGAGGGAAGTAAGCCAAAATTTCACAAAGAACCCCTGGAATTTGAGAATGTTGAATTAACGCAAAGGAGCTACAAGTGACAAAGGCCGGAAATAAAAGCTGCATAAACCTTAAATTGAAAGTCTGGCGCCAGAAGGGGCCCGATGTCAAGGGACGGTTTGAGACGTACAAGGCAAGGGACGTATCAACAAACATGTCATTTCTTGAAATGCTTGATGTTGTCAATGAGGAAATGATTCTCTCAGGTAAAGATCCTATAGCGTTTGATCATGACTGCAGGGAAGGTATCTGCGGTGCGTGCGGTACCATGGTAAACGGCCGTGCTCATGGCCCGGAAAAAGGAACGACGCTCTGCCAGCTGCATATGCGTCATTTCTCGAATGGCGATACAGTGATAATTGAACCGTGGCGTTCAAGGGCCTTTAAGGTAGTAAAGGACCTTGTTCTTGACAGAAGTGTATTTGATAAAATTATTCAAGCGGGTGGTTATATATCGGTTAATACAGGCGGTGCACCTGACGGAAACGCTATCCCTGTTCCTCAGGAGTCAGCCGAAAAGGCAATGGATGCTGCAGCCTGCATAGGCTGTGGAGCCTGTGTTGCCGCATGCCCCAATGCATCTGCCATGCTTTTCGTAGGCGCAAAGGTTTCTCAGTTTACCCTGCTTCCTCAAGGACTGCCGGAGGCAAAGAAACGGGCGCTTGCAATGATTGGCAAAATGGATGAATTGGGATTTGGAAACTGTACCAATGAAACAGAGTGTGAAAAAGAGTGTCCCAAGGAAATATCTATTGAAAATATTGCCCGTATGAACCGGGAGTTCTTAAAAGCCGGTCTTTCATAAAGTAATTACAGGTTTTTTGGCAGAATATTTATTAAGTGGCAAACATGATTAAGGACCAGAATATACAGGAGATCGCATTACAATACCTCAATGATGGTGTCTTTATATTTGATAAGGATAGAAAGATAATATTGTTCAATCCTGCATGTGAAAAGATTGTGGGTATTACCAAAGAAGAAATCATGAAGAGTGATTACGGTTGCCACGATATATTTAATTGTCACTCCTCAGATGGTTTGGAGCTGACCATATGTCCGGGACTTCACCTTTTTGAAGAGAAACGTTCTAAGATTGCGCGCGAATATCTTATCAGGACTAAAGACGGGAAAGAAAAGTGGGTAATAACAAATTATTCTGTAATAAAGAGTTGGAATAATGAGATTGAATATGTAGTAGGAGTTATGCGTGATATTACAGAGGAGAAAATGTTTAATGAAGAATTTGTAAGGGCTAAGACCTTTTCAACACTTGGGCAATATAGCAATGAACTGGCACATGAGATTAAGAACCCTTTAAATGCGATCAATATACAGATGGAATTGTTGGAAAGAGAGATTGATAAACATGAGTTGAACTCTACGAAGGAACTTCACGAGGTTGTAAAAGTGGTTAAAGAAGAGATTAAAAGGTTGAATAAATTAGCAAAGGATTGTTTAAGTTTCTCAAAATCTGGTGATTTAGAACGGAAGAAGGAAGATATTGTTAAAATATTTAATGAACTGCTCACACTAATCAATCCGCATGCAGAATTAAGTGGGATTAATGTATATTTAAGGGTATTGAGAGACTCTCCACAAATTTCAGTAGACAAGGATAAACTCAAGCAGGCACTGCTGAATATAATAATAAATGCTATAGAAGTGATGACAGGAGGAGGGGATATAAATATAATCATTTCACATAATGATGGTTATTTGAATATATCTATAAAAGATACAGGGCCCGGAATACCCAGTGAGCAGCATGACAAGATCTTCGACCTTTTTCATTCTACAAAGAGTGGTGGAACAGGTGTAGGCCTGGCCATTACAAAGAATATTATCCAAGCCCATGGGGGCAATATAAGATTTAAAGATCAAAATAATAGTGCGGAATTTATAATCGAATTACCTTTGTCTTAAAAAGATCATGGATAAACCAAGAATATTATTAGTAGATGATGATAAAAACACAGCCGACGGCCTGAAAAAGATTCTCTTGCAGGATGGCTATGATACAGGTTGTACGTATACAGGCAATGAAGCATTGGATTTAATAGAAGCCGAGCACTTTGATATAGTAATTACAGATATGAAGTTACCTGATATCAGTGGTTTTTCCATTATTGAAAAGGTTAAGAAGAAAAATGTTGATATTGCTGTCGTAATGATAACTGCATTTAGTTCTATACAGACTGCTATTGATGCGATGAAAAAGGGTGCAGATGACTACTTGACCAAGCCAGTAAATATTGAAGAATTAGAATTGATACTTAAAAAGATATGGGAGAGACGGCTCCTGATATTACAGAACAAGGA
>CAJXKT010000013.1 GCA_913055705.1 uncultured bacterium | reverse complement strand
TTCTTAGAGTGGGCTATCGAAAATAATGTCGAATACATTTTTAAAGATATGATATATGTATTGCATTATATTCAAGATGTGATTTTATTTAAAGAACACCATCCGGGAAAATTATTTTTCCAGGAAGAAGAAGATAACCCGGGATTAATAGAAAAAACAAGCCGTATCGTTCGAAATGGTATCGAACATTTTTTAGATTACGTGATCGAGTTAAAACAAAAAGATTCAACTATGCTAAATAGTTTGTTATCTGATCACGAGATTTCCATTTCAAATTATCCTGATGAGCAAATTAGCAAAGAAAACTATAAAGACTACATCAGGTTAAGAGCGAGCTGAAAAAATTCCATTAAATATTGGGGTTGGCCATTTTGGCCCGTTGACCTTACTGTATTGTATTAAAACAGTAAAATCCCTGAAATATCTAACAAAAATCTTATTTATAATAAAATGAATTTGAATTCACATTTCTACAGTGTTAAGATTTCAATTAAACGTGAGTTTAATAAAAAGATAATAATACTAAACAATGAGTATCAGAAGAAAAATATTTTTTTGGTTCCTGATTCCTTCTATCTTAATCGCAACTTTTCTGGCAGTATTTTGCTATTTTTATACTCGACATATAGTAAAACAAAATATCTTTGGTCAATTAGAAATAGCCACCGATAAATTACAGAAACAAGTCCATGTTTTTTTAGAAGCAAAAAGAAGGCAAACTATCGATTTTAGTTTTGATGGGTTCATAAGTGACTGTACAAAGGAAATTACTGAAAAAGAAAAAAGGAGAGTGTATTATACCACAGCAATAAATACTCATCTTATTACTAACAAGGTATCTCTTAATCCGAACATTCTTGAGTTATTTATCGTTGACTTTAAAGGCAAAGTAATTGCCTCTACAGATGAGAGTCGTATAGGTGAAGATGTATCGAGTGAAGAATATTTTTCAGAGTTAGAACTTTTAAAGACATTTGCAGGAGATCCGCATTATGACCCTAACCTGGAAGAAATCGTAGTTGAGATATCCACAGTGATTTTAAGCAAGGTTGAACAGGAAGCTATTGGAGTCCTGGTCAATCGAGTCAGACTTGAACAAGAGAAAGACAAGAAGGGTTATGGTGCATCTGCACGGGGAGACAATGAACGAGATTATTCTCAACAGATAGATGTGAATAAAGTTTGGGCATGGGCCTTTAGCTCTGATGGTTTTATAAAAGATTGCACAGAAGAGATAACCAGAAGAGACGATAAGGTTCAGAATTATACAGACCGCTTGAATAATCATCTTGCCTTAAACAAGAAACCCCTTGACGATAGTATTATTTCTATATTCGTTATTGATCTTACCGGCAAAATAATAGGTTCAACAGAACTTGGCTTAATAGGCAAGGATGACTCAGATAAGGGGTATTTTTTAGAAACAATGGAGCATGGCTCTTTCACAAGTGACTTATATCAAGTTCCAAGGTCTAAACAGAGTATGTTCGAGGTGGCAACGCTGCTCACGAGTAGGGACGCACAAAACCCAATAGGCATAATCGTTAATAGGTACAGTGGTGATAATCTCAAAAAGGCTACTCTGGGTGGAATCAAAGAAAAATCAGGGCAGGTTAAACAACTGGACGGATTGGGGAAAACAGGAGAAGTGTATATTGTAAATAGAGACAAATTAATGATTACGGAATCAAGATTTGTAGAAGATTCCGTTCTTAAACAAACTGTTGATACGGAAGGTGTTAGAGCTGCATTTGATAATGGAATAGGAATGGTTGGTATATATCCTAACTACAGGGATATCCCTATACTTGGTGCCTCTAAATATCTTGAAGAGATGGGATGGGTTATACTAGCCGAAAAGGACGTTTCTGAAGCGTTTGCTCCCATTGTAAGGCTGAGAAACTTCGTTATCATTGTGGGGATTACGGGCATTATAGCTGTAGTAATGATTGCAATCTATCTTTCGTTAAATGTAACAAGACCTATCCGCAAATTGGTTGAATCTGCCCATGCCATTACTAATGGAGATTTGACTAAAAAAATCAATATCAAGAGTGAAGACGAAATAGGTTATCTGGCCAACTCATTTGATACGATGCGTATAGAGCTTGGTAAATCAATTAGAAATATTGAAAGACACAGAAAGGAGCTTCAGCACCTTTCCGAAAGAATTGTCTTAGTTCAGGAAGAGGAACGCAATAAACTATCACGTGAATTACACGACCACACTGGCCAGGCACTGATAGCGCTAAAGACAAATCTCGAAGTAATAGATAAACTACTTCCAGAAAATGTCCATGAGACACGGAAATGGCTTCAAGATTCAAAACAATTTCTGGTTAAAACCTTAGAAGAGATACGAAATCTATCATACTCCCTCAAGCCTCCAATGCTTGACGAACTGGGACTGGTACCTACTATAGAGTCATATATAAAAGATTTTTCTGCCATGACAAAGATTGCAGTAAATGTGAAATCAAATCTTAAGAACGAAAATGTTCGACCAAATCTGGAGTTATCCCTGTACAGAATGGTACAGGAAGCCCTTACAAACGTGGTTAAGCATTCCGGGGCAAAGACTGTTCAGATTAATATTTGCCATGAAGATTCAAAATTGGTCCTGAGTATAGAGGATGACGGAAAAGGATTCGATATTGAGAAAATGTCGAGCGATAAAGTTGAGGAATGCGGAATTGGTTTACTAGGAATGAGGGAAAGATTTGCATCTGCAGGAGCAGACTTTCAGGTGTATTCAAAAGAAGGAAAGGGTACAAAGTTGATAGTTAAATGTTAACCTTAATAGCATACCACTTACAAATCTTAGCGAACTTTACTTTCTCAGTAATGAGATAAATCTTAGAGGACAAGAAAAATGCCAAAAATTACAGTTTTGTTAGTTGAAGACCACCATGTAGTCAGGAAAGGTATCTCATATTTACTATCATTGGAAGAAGACATTGATATAGTAGGAGAAGCTGAAGATGGGAATGAAGGCATAAAGATGGCAAAGGAACTGTGCCCTGATGTTGTCATAATGGACATAACAATGCCTAACTTAAATGGCATAGATGCCATAAAGAAAATAAGTAAATCTATGCCGGAAACCAAAGTAATGATAATGACAATGCATACCAGAGAGCAATACATACGACAGGCGTTAAGAGACGGAGCATCCGGTTATTTACTGAAAGAGACCACACAGGATGAACTTGTTGACGCCATTAGAACGGTACATAAAGGTGGTGTGGCTTTGTCTCCTTCTATATCCAGATTCGTCTTAAATGAATATGTCAGGCATAGTGACCCCAAAAAGGATGTTGATAGTATAGAACTTCTTACCGATAGAGAAAAGCAAGTCCTTCGCTTGATTGCCGAAGGTAAAACAAATAAGGAGATAGCAAAGTGCCTGTCTATAAGCAAAAGTACTGTAAACATACACCGGACAAATGTAATGCAGAAACTTGATATACATGATACGGTGGGATTAGTCCGGTATAGTATAGAAAAAGGTATCATCGTAGTTGATAAATAATTTATACACACCACAAAATAGTTTTTTCGAAAAAAACAGAAAACTATTTCGCCCCTGCCGGACGGGCAGGGGCGTTTTCCAATCCGAGTAAAGTCCTCGGCGTCTTTTGTCCGGGGAAAGTCCTCGGCATTTTCCAGTCCGGGGATAACTGCAACCAAGATTTGGTTTTCAGGAAAACCAAAAACCAAATCGGCTTTAGTATACATACAAATAAAATGGATAAGAACACAGTCTTAATTACCGGGGCCAGTGGCTTTATTGGTACTGCATTGATAGCTCGATTTATTAACAACTATTTCATTATAGGCATTGACAAGATTCTAAATAAAGATAGAGAAAATATGGTGCTTTGGTATAAAGTGGATATTTCGGATAAGGAACATCTAAATAATACTTTCAGGGAAATAAGAGTAAAGGTTTGTAGAAAGATTGACTATGTCTTTCATCTGGCAGCATATTATGACATGTTAAATGAAGAAAATGAGATGTATCGCAAAACCAATGAAAATGGAACCAGATACTTACTGGACAACTTAATTGATTTTGATGTGAATAACTTTATTTTTACGAGTAGCACTACAGTTATGAAACCATCTATAGGTAGTGAGAAATTAAGTGAAAATTCTGCTTTAACCTCAACATTTTGTTATGGAAAATCTAAAATTGAGGGAGAAGAAATAGTATTAGAGTTTAAAGAGAAGATAAAAACAACTATTTTCAGGCTTACCGGGGTATATTCTAATGATTGCGGATTAATACCTCTCGCAAATCAAATCGCGTTTATCTGGAGAAAAGGTTTTGGTTATAAAATCCTTCCCGGAAAAGGAGAAGGAGGTATATCATATGTGCATATTGAAGACGTACTTGATGCATTTGAAAAAACTATCTTTATGTTTAAGGAAATACCTTCCGGATCGATATTTATTGTATCAGAAGATGAATATGTTCCGATTAGCAACCTTTATAACCAGATTTTCTGTGAGATTTACGGTAAGAAATTGAATTTTATACATCTACCAAAATGGCTTGTGTGTTTTTTTGTGTATATAACGAACTTGATTTACTATATTCTGGGGAAGGAATTTTTCTTTAAGCCCTGGATGATTAATTTAGCAGACAAGAAATTTCGGTTTGATATCGACAATGCTAAAAGAATATTAAACTGGCAACCCAGGTTTCTGTTGAAAGAATATATGAAAGTAATAATTAAAAACCTCAAAAATGACCCGAAAAGATGGTTTGAAATCAACAGAATAATACCTAAATATTAAAAACAAAATTTGAAATCAGGTATGTAATAATCTATTTTGACTGAACAAGGTTTGCAGGCGAATATGGTATCATTACGCTGATAGCACCCCGCGCTTCTCCTTCCTTATAACCTTCCTTAATCCCTCCAGCTATGTCCTTTTCTCCTTCTGGCTCTCCATGACATTTAAGACATGCAGGCTTTATGTAAACAGGCAGCATATATCGATATACCTTTGACCCATCAGAATTGGTAATAACAACTCCTTTTCCTTTGCCCTTTGGATAACCAGGTTCCTTAAATTCATTGAGATACCTTGTCTCAAGGTCATCTGGATGATTAGCCGGATTTCTGTACCTGATACTTGTTTGCTTGAGATAATAGCCAACTCCCATTGCATTATTATATTTGAAACCGGTACGTCTGCCGATAACAGCAGGAATAATTTTTTTAAATCCCCTGCCTTTCATATTGATTACCTTCTGACTTTCATTGATTACCTCCTTTGCGGAGAAGAGCAGAGTACCAAGTGCTCTTTTTACAGGATCTGAAGATAAAGCATCATTTTCAGAAACCTCTAAATCTGTTGCATTTTCAAAATGCTCCTTAACTTTGTTTATATATATCTCCCCTGTGAATCCTTTATCACCCTTATCAGGGTCATTTATCAAATCCTGATTTTGTGCAATAATAGCTCTGCAGGAAACCAGCAACTTTGCAATCAAGTCTGCCTGTTTTTCTAAATCTTTTTCCTCTACAGCAAGAACCTGTGCTGATGATATAAAGATAGACACTAAAATAAATCCGCTAAAAATTAATCTCTTTAACACTGCTAAATAGATTGGATAAAACCTGGGCATTTCCATCTCCCATATGTATAAGCTATTAAAATTTATGTTCCTTAAAAGCTAAATTTCCCTTGAATTGTTTTGCATATTGTATATAATCTCGCAGATTCACATAACGATTTAATCCTAATCTATGAATAAGTAATTATCAAATCATTTATTTGTACTTCGGATAATTACTGCCTATGGTAATTTTTAAGTAAATTACAGCCTTGAATAGAGTTTATTTTCTTTATATACAGAGTCTTCACTCTATTTACTTATAGGTTTCGTTACTATATAAACTAAGAAAATTTCGCCTTCTTAAGCGACCAATATTTTGCTTTTTTAGTGTACTCCACTACCTCTATATATTGAAAGGCGGTACATGTATGTCTGATAAAAATAAAGTAAACAGCATTTCAAGTACGGCTCAGCAGTCCAGCACACCATTCATTGATATTGACGCTTACGCGCCCAAGATGATGGCAAACAGGGTTGGACAGGTGGGAATATCAAAAGCAGAAATGGGCTTCCTGACAACGCTTGCCCTTAGTATTCTTGCCGGTGTTTTTATTGCATTAGGCGCACAGCTAATGATGCTGGTGACACATACTGCAACCTCCAGTTTTGGTTTAAATGCGTTAGTTGGTGGTGTCGTCTTTACCCTTGCCCTGGTCTTAATCGTAATTACGGGTGCAGAGCTTTTTACGGGTAATTGCCTAATTGCCATGTCCTATTTTGCCGGAAAGATTACGAGTGGTGACCTCAACAGGAATCTGATTATCGCTTTTATCGGGAATTTTATAGGTGCATTGAGTATAGTTTTTTGGATATACTACTCCGAGCAGTGGACAGCCAACAACCATCTGCTTGGAGCCAAAATTGTCATTGCCGCCAACGAAAAAGTAAATCTGACATTTGGTGTTGCCTTTGCCAGGGGTGTACTTTGTAATTCCCTGGTATGCCTGGGTATCTGGTTATGTTTTAGTGCCAGAAACAACCTGGATAAGGTATTATCCTTACTCTGGCCAATATCTTGTCTGATGGCCTGTGGGTTCGAGCACTGCGTAGTCAATATGTGGCTTATTCCGATGGCTCTTATTTTGAAAGGCAACCTTTTAGTAATGGAGGCTGTTGAAAGGGTAAATGGGGGACCTCTAGATCTTGCAAATCTTACCCTATTTAAAGGGTTTATGGGTTATAATTTATTTCCTGTTGTCCTTGGAAACTTATTTGGCGGTATTATATTAGTTGCGGGTGTATATTGGTTTGCTTTTTTACGAGAACCCAAAAAATAAGAAAGTAGGTCTAAATGGCTGAAAGCAAAACTACAAAAACTGTTAAGGCAAAAAAACCTGTTAAAACGGCGAAAACTACCAGGACAACAAAGACTGTTAAGTCTGTAAAACCTGCAGGAGCTTCAGCTCCAGAAAGGACCAGGGTTGTTTATGATATAGACGCCTATTCACCCCAGAAAATAGCAGCACGAATTGACGCAGTTACAGCAGTAAAGGCAAAAGATTCCAAAGCGGTAACATTCTGGCTGGGTGTTAATGCCGGTGTTTTTATAGCGATGGGTGCTCAATTTGCTACCTTAGTGATAAGTGATTCCGGGTTACACGGTGGGCTTACGGCAGTAGTTGCAGGTATTGTCTTCTGTCTCGGCCTTATAATGGTTGTAGTTGGTGGTGCAGAGCTCTTTACGGGTAACTGTATGATTTTTATTGGTTATATGGAAAAAAAGATTACAACCAAAAGAATCTTAGATCACTGGAATCTTTCACTGATTGGGAATTTCGTAGGAAGCCTAATAGTTGTTGTCTTTGTATATAAGGCGCATCAATTTGAGTTCTACAATTATATGGTCGGTGCAAAGGCGTTACTTATTGCCAACAAAAAGGTTAATTTAACATTCCCCGCGGCCTTTTCAAAGGCGGTACTCTGCAATGCAATGGTGTGTATGGCAGTATGGGTATGTTTCAGTGCAAGAAATGTGGCAGACAAGATCATGACGCTCATATTTCCCATAGCCGGTTTCGTTGCCAGTGGATTTGAACATTTAGTTGCAAACATGTATTTTATTCCGATGGGCATATTTTTAAAGGGTAATACGGAAGTTGTTGCCGCCGCAGAAAAAATGGCAGGAAAGACATTAGACCTCACCAATCTTACCTGGAAAGGGTTCTTTGTTATCAATCAATTCCCTGTATTTTTAGGAAATGTTTTCGGGGGTGTTGTTCTGATGGGCTTAGCGTTCTGGTTTATATACCTGCGACCAAGACTCGACTTTACATTCACGATAAAAGAAGATTTTAACAAAAAATGAGTTGAATCTAAAGACACCGTTCTAATTTGTTAAACTCCTGAAAGAAACGAAATGAAAAGACCCATCAATCTTGGTGGGTCTTTTTTTATACTCATCTCAAAATAGTTTTCGGATAAAATCCGAGAAAAAACGAAGCGAGCATAACTGCAACCAAGCTTTGGTTTTTAAAAAGCCAAAAACCAAACCTGTTTTAGTATATTTGCTTCCTCTATTGGGCAGATTTAATAACCGGCATATATCGGAAGAAATAAATGTTTTCAATGAAGTCTATTCAGATTTATTATTAAAAAAATTATATTTGTCAGCAGTTGTATTGTTTCAAGTCAGTCTTTTTGTTTTCATCTTTTTAGGAAATATGGAAAAGGGGAAATTGTGGAGATGCGCGGAAGAGTATATGCTAAGTATATTATATGTTGCTTAATGAGTTTGATGGTTTCCTGTGGTATGATGGGTGCATTTGCAGACTCATATAACCCATCTGAAGCACTTGATAAATTAAAGTCGAGTAATGTACGTTTCAGCTCAGGGCAGTCTACTCATTCGAATATATCTGCAGAACGGAGAAAACAAGTAACCACAGGCGGACAGCATCCTTTTGCAACCATAATTGCCTGCTCTGATTCAAGGGTTCCGGTAGAGATATTATTTGATCAGGGAGTGGGAGATATTTTTGTAATAAAGGTTGCAGGAAATGTCTGCAATACTGATGAGATTGGCTCTATTGAGTACGGGGTTGACCATTTGAGTACACCCGTAATGGTAGTTTTAGGGCATACTCACTGTGGCGCGTGTACTGCGGTTGCCACAGGTGCAGACGTCCACGGCTGTATCCCCGACTTAATTGCGCCTATCAGGCCGGCTTTAGAGAAAGTGCAGGCAGCTCACCCTGATTTACATGGCAAAGCCCTTGTCCCTGCACTGGTTGAGGCAAACGTGTGGAAGGCAATCGAGGACCTTCTTCTAAGAAGTTCTTCAACCCGGGAGAGAACGAAGGATGGAAGGGTAAAAGTGGTTGGCGCTGTGTATGACATTGAGACAGGTACTGTAAAATGGCTGGGCACGCACCCTGAACAAGATAGTTTTCTTACTGATGTGGAAGAGGATATGTATTATCATGATGGACACTAGATTTGAACCCGGTAGTTAAGCTGCATTTTTGCTATAATCTCATATAAAAGGTGATTAATGAGTATTTTCAAGCTTTGGTCATCCGCAGGAAAAATTTATAAAGGGTCAGAACTTTTTCAATCTGACACCCCTCCCAAACAAACCTACATTACCCCCCTTGCTTTTGATAAAGATGTGGCAGAGCTCCAGGATTTTCGGAACCATATTCCTTCTCCTCGATTGGTAACACCGGATACCTTTAAGAGGTTACTGAATGATCTATTCGCAAATCCGTTAATATTACATTCCTTTTTGAAAAATGATGGAAAAGTGGTTTGTATGGATGGTGGTATTGTCGGGAATCATCTCCATATGGCAGGTTCCGGGATTTTACTTCCTCGCAATGCATATGGGATTCCACATGATCCGACTTATCAAATACTACAGCATTTATGTTCTCAGGCTGGATACAAGCTTCCATTTTCCCATGATATAGATATCCTTCTCCCTGAAGACAAATTTATTGAAAATTTCCGGAGTCTGCGTGACAGGGGTATAGTCAAATGTATTTCATCTCATGAGAATTGCGGTGCCGCAAGAGAGGATATAAAACGTATCCTGTTGAATACGGACAAAGTTGACATACCAGTGGATATCGTTGAAAAGATATTAAGCCTTCTTCCTCAAAGAATAATAGAAGAACATGCGAAGCTGTTTTCAAAAACATTGAGTATCAAACTTAACATACCAGACGATCATATTACCGATGAACATATGGAACGCCTTTCCACTATCCATAAAGAAAAAATCGTTTATATTGACTTGATTGGGGGGACTGATCCTGACATGGCTTTTGGTTTTCGCAAAATGGAATTACCAAATGGTTTTATACTTCACCCTTTTCTTTCTAATTGGGAAAACATTTATAATCGCGTTGAAATTAATTTGAATATTGTATTCAGTGCCCATGGTCGAGGTGCTCATTTTGACAAAGAAAATCCCTTTTTCATTATCCTTATTGATCATCCTGTTTATCAAATAATAGAAAAGAACCCCGAAATTCCTCAGGAAATTCAAGAACGGATCGTTAAACTAGGTCTTGAAGGCAGGGTCCTCATCCATAAAGTTACGCCTAATATCCGATTTGACAGCAACTGATTAACATACGGTAATTTATTGTATGAGGAATTTCACTCTTGTTAATTCTAATATTCCATTGATAAAAGTTAGTGGGTGAGGTGGGTTGCCCGGTACATACAGATCTATTTGGACTTCCTGTAGAAATTCTCTGTTAAGGGCCTGGCTTCCTGCAAAAATCCCACCGCTGATAGCATCCACTCCGCACAACACCACGATCTTTGGTGAAGGTACTGCTGCGTTACAAATCTGTACAGCTTCGGCCATATTTTCTGAAATCGGCCCCGTAATCACAATACCATCAGCATGCCTTGGCGATGCTACAAACTCAAGTCCGAAACGTCCCATATCAAAATTAGGATTACCGCATGCCCCCAGTTCAAGTTCACAACTATTATCCCCTGCCGCTGAGATTTGTCTCAATTTCAACGACCTATTGAAGATCTGTTTAATATCTTCTCTTATCATGTCAGGGTTCAGCAAAATCCTTTTATCTTCACCTTCTCTGACCACTAGTCTTTTACTGTCATTCGTGGCCATTATGTGATCGTTAGTAAATTTTATTTTTTCAGGAAAGGCTAATTCGCATTCGCCACAAAGCAGACATCTTCCCAAATTAATTGAAACTGGATTTTTTGAAATTGCTCCCGTAGGACACAATTCCATCAGCGCCTTATCATCTACTTCTGCACTGCTTATGACCGGCCTCCCCCTGAACGGGGCCGGGACACGTGCTTTTGTTAAGTCAGGAATGTATTGTCTGCCGTGATGGGTTAATATTTGAGTTTCTTTAATCATAGATCATATCCGCAATAACTGAGGTTGTAACTTTTATTGTTTATTGGAAAATCCGATATTTCAAGGTCCCGCAGCGAAAGTTCAAGTGCCTTCCAATTGTGCATAGAGGGGTCTTTAACCTTGTAGTGAATTATTTTTCCCTGCTCATCTGTAACTGCGCAGTGGCATATCTCGCCCCTCCATCCCTCAACCATGGAAACTGATATTGACACAGGCGAAAGGTTAAGATTAGTTTCGGGAACAGGAGAAGTAGCCTCCGAAAGAAAATAACGCTTATTATCTAAAACCTTTCTTATGTAATTAATTGACTCTTCTATTTCCAGTCTGCGCAAATAATACCGGGCGTACACATCTCCTTTTTCAAGCATAACCGGAACGTATGGAATGTCACTGAAAGACGCAAACGGATGACTGTGCCTGATATCACGTTTCACTCCGGACATCCTCGCCGCCATCCCAACCGTCCCTATTAGCTTAGCCTGTCTATTGGTTACAGTACCTATTTCATCAAACCTGTTTTCTACGCTTACCAATGAGTATGCTTTATCTGCCATTTCTTTGAAACGCCATTCAAAATCATCCAGTAAATTCCTGAGTCGTTGAATAAGCTCATCAGTTAAGGAATAATGGCTGCCTCCTGTGCGTATCAGCCCTTTGCCAAAACGATTGCCACACCAGTCCTGAGTGTAATTGATAAGCGGTGTTCTCAAAGCGCCGAAAACTGCAGTACCCAACTGATAGGCCACATCGGTACACAGAGCGCTTATGTCGCCTGTATGTATCGCAATCCGCTCAAGTTCAAGTGCTATGGCGCGTTCAGCGTCTAAACGACTATTTACTGAAATACCGGACAACCCCTCCATTACCCGTGCAAATGCGAGTGTATGGCCTATGGTTGTATCTCCGGCAATGCTTTCTGCCAGTATGGTCCTTTGCAGCAGTTTTGGTTTTTCAAGTAAAAGACGTTCTACTCCTCTGTGCTGCCAGCCGAGCTGAATTTCAAGATGTAATACCATTTCGCCATTACAGGTAAATCGAAAATGCCCTGGTTCTATCACACCTGCATGGATAGGGCCTACGCCGACTTCGTGTAGTTCTTCACTCTCTACTTTATAAAACGGATAATCATTAACCTTTAAATCTCCGTTATATCTGTCATGTGGAAATCTTACAGGTTTCAGCCAGGGGTGACCCTCAAATTCAATTCCGAAATTTTCCCATATTTCACGTTCGTAAATGTGCAATGCATCAATATACTTTGTGAGTGATTCTAATTTCAATAAACCTCCGCCGGTAGCCATTATATGTGATAACAGATAAATACCCTGTGTACGGTCGTCAGCCAGGCAGCATATAAATCTTAGAATATCATTATGTGGAAATGCATAGTAATTCACGCAATGAACATCTTCAGCCTGCAGCAAATCCAGCACCAGAGCATGAAATTCCTGATATTCAAGCACCGGAATTTCAGAAAGGTTAACCGCCTGTCCATTTTTTATTTCTAAGGTATTTTCTATATCTTTAGTCATTGCAGTTATTTTAATATTGCCGTAGCTCCTGTTATTAAATCTGTCAGGAATACAGGGGGGTTTGCTCCAAGATAAAAGATCAATCCTAAAAGAACGAATTGTGAAAAGGTTTCATAGTTATTTAATTTAACCGGTTCTAGTGTAGCAACTCCTTCTCCCTTGTAGTAAAGCAAGTGCATCAGGCGCTTTCCAATGACGTACAAAATGATTGTCAGTAGAAACAAGGCTACAATTGCAACAAAATAATGTCTTCCTGCAAACAATGATTTAAACATCATAAACTCCGATATGAAAAGACCGGAAGGCGGTATTGCGGTAACGCTGATAAATGTCAGTATGACCACTATCGACCCTAAAGGATTCAGCTTCATGTAATTGCCAGTCTCTTTAATTACATAGCTGTGGTAAACACTGCAAACCTGGCCTATCTGATAAAACAAGCCGGCCTTGGCAAATGAATGAAGCACTATATGAAAAATGGCAGCATAATACCCAATACCTCCGGCTGAAAGGGCTAAGACAACAATGCCCATATGTTCCATACTGGAGAAGGCAAACATGCGCTTAAAGTGTTTAACCTTGAGCAGCTGGACTGCAGCCAATGACATGGAAAAAATGCCCGCTATCATCAGTACTTTGTTTGCCCATGGAAGAGCATCGGTTTGTGCTACAATACAGTACATACGGTAAATTCCCAGGAAACCTACATTCATCAATGTAGTGGAAATAAATGCGCTTATCGGTGCCGGCGCAACAGTGTGGGCATCCACACATACCGCATACAGAGGAAACAAACCCATCTTGGCACTGAAGCCTGCCATCGCAAGAATAAAAGTAATCTTGATCCATATAGTATCCATTCCCTGTGCATGTGCAATAATGGTACTTAAGTTTAAGTCTGACACACCCTCTTTGCTGGATGCAATACTAATGCATAATATGGCAACAAGGGCAACGGCAAGCCCTATAGAACAGATGAAAACATATTTCCATGTTGCCTCTAAAGCATGATTAGTACGATCATGGTATATTAGTACTGCGACGCACAACGTTGTAGCCTCAATAAATGACCATAATGTCCCAAGATGTTCCGCAAAATACGCCCCGTTTAAGGAAGCACTAAGCATAATCAGCGCTGCATAGTAGATACTCTTGTTTCGTTTATTATCTGATTGTCTTCCCAGATATAAATAGCTGTGATAAAAAGTGGCAAAACTCAGTATCGTAAGAACAGAAGAAAGGATAACGCCAAGGGAATCAAACGTAAAATATGTGCAATCCCTTTCATTTAAGTGACAAAAAGCATAGACAGTTAAAACCGTCTGGCCGACAAGGAACAACGATATAGAAAGCAGAGTTGCAGTCCTGTTCCTGAAACAAAAAACTGCTCCACTGGTTACAACAGCTAATAATAAATAGGCTACAAGCATAATTTAATCCTTTAATTGGGCAAGCTCATCAATATGCATTTCTTCAAACCTTTCACCCACGCGGTTAACAAATATTCCCAGCACAAGTACCCCTACGAATATGTCCAGTAAGATTGCAGTGTTCACTATCAAAGGAAATTCGTTCCCAACCGCAAGGGACAACAGAAACACACCATTTTGTATTATCAGGTATCCTATTACATGGGTGAAAATATTTCGATGGATTATCACAAAATAGATCCCTGTTATTATGGCCGCTATAGATGCCGAAAAGAATTTGGATTGCAGGTCGTTGTCATGAATTTTTTCGCTTAGTAGAAATCCGAAAGCGATAGCAGCTGAGATTGCCAGTATTGAAACAAAAGAGGGAAGTTTGCTATGGGCAAGTCTTTCAAGATTGTTCTTTTTCCGCAATCGATTAAGGAATATAGGCACTAACAGGCCTTTAATGAGTATAGTCTCCGTCACGATAAAGGTAAATTCCAATGTGTTTACCTGCTTGAGGTGCAGGTAAGCAATTCCAAAGAGCAAGAGCCCCTGAACCATGAGTATGAATATGAATCGCTTTACTCTTTCGGTAAACGCCAGGTATAGAAGAGTCAACTCAAGCAGTATAATTAATGTAAAAGCCATGGTTATTATTTTATAAAAGTTTTTGAGTTATTTCGATAACACATAGAAATACTATCAGCGAAATAGATGAGAGCATTAATATCCACTTCGGGTTCTTTGCCAGTTTATTCCTGGCCCTGAAAGATTCCATAAGGCCAACAGCTACTGCAAACAGCAGGTTGACCATGATAAACACAACTATTTGAGCATATAAAGACCACTCAACAGGAAAAATAAAGTTAGCTATTAATCCTCCATACAGAGCAAATTTTAATCCTGTTGCCAGGTTAATAAGACCCATGTCAAATCCGCTGTTATCCAGCACCATCACCTCATGTATCATAGTAAGTTCAAGATGAGTTTTTGGGTCATCAATCGGCAAACGGCTGTTTTCTACCATAGCAATTTGCAGAAGCAGGTAAACCCCAAGCGCGGCAATCAAATACGTCAAGTAGGAATCATAATGTATATGCACAAACAGGTCGTAAAAGGAGGAATAGTGTGTAAGCAGGGCAAGTGAACCCATTAGAATGAAAAAGATAGGTTCTACCAGCATGGAATACAATGCTTCTCTATTGGCGCCCATTCCTTCAAACCCGCTACCCGTATCCATGGCGCTGATTATCATCATGAATTTGCCAATTCCAAGCAGGTAGGCAAAGAACACAAAGTCAGCGTCAAAAGACAATAGCCCTTTGTATTGCCCAAAGGGCACAAAGAGTAGTGCTACAACTACAGAGGCAAAATAGATAATAGGGCCAATCTGGAAGATTACGCTGGTGGTAGTACTGTAAACATTGCCTTTTCTTATCAACCTTGCGATATCAAACAGGGGCTGAAAAACACCAGGCCCTTTCTTGCCGCTCATTTTTGCCTTGGTAATGGTAATAATTCCCGGTATTAACAGGCTGGAAATAATAGCTAGTACAAACCCCAGTACATTCATATTTATATAATATTAAAAATGGTCAACCAGAATATCAGCCCCATAAACATAAAGGCATACATGATATAATGCTGCAAATTCCCGGTCTGAAAGATTGCCGCCTTCTCCATCCATTTAATTATTTTCCTTATCGGTTTTTCAACCATATTTTCCTCAATCATATCACCGGTTTTTGTTTTAAAACTTCTCGGCCGTGGAAAGATCTCCTCCTCTTTCAGGGACTCAAAATATTTGCCTGTCTTAACAATGGGCGGGGCCAGTTCACTGTAATTGTTGGCAAATGAAGTAGCTGTATATTGGTGAACTGCCGGGTTCGCTCCGGAATAGGCGCAACCCCAGGTCGGCCCATGTTCAATATGCACTCTCTTTTGCTGTGCCCTGCGTATGAGCCAGAGAATAGCGATCAGCAGTATAAATACCAGGGAGGAGCAACTGATTTTGGACATGTATGAAGTATCCTGCATTATCAATGAAATATCTCTTACATACAACCCAACCACATTACCAACCATTTTAACAAAGAATACAGGATAAACTCCAATAGCCACAATCATAATGCCTGCAAGAATTTTAGGCAGGATCATGCTGCCGTCAACCTCTTTTGCCTTTTCAGGTGCCCCAGACCTTGGGGTACCTAAAAACACTATACTGAAGACCTTAGTGAAGCAGAAAAGGGCCAGGCCTCCAATTAATGTAAGGCCTATAGCAGTACCCAGGATAATAAAGTTTGTCTGGAGGCTTGGAGTTTGCAGCCCTTTAAATAAACCGGAGTAGATCAAAAACTCTGAGATAAAGCCATTAAAGGGTGGTAATCCGCAGATTGCTAATGCCCCCAGCAGAAACAGGAAAGCCGTTTTTGGCATCTTCTTTATTAATCCACCTAAATGTTCAAGGTGTCTTGTGTGGGTTCTCATATAAACCGAGCCGGCTGAGTAAAACAACAACGATTTGAACAGCGAGTGGTTTAATACATGTAAGATTCCGCCGGCGAATCCCAGTACCGCAAGTATTGGAAGATCCTTCGCGACGCCGATCAGGCCGATTCCAATCCCGATTCCTATTATCCCGATGTTCTCGATACTGGAATATGCAAGCAACTTTTTCAGATCATGCTGCACAATAGCATACATAACACCGAGTAGTCCGGTAACCACAGAAACTACCAGTATAAAGATTCCTATGATCAGTAAATCTGTGTGAATATAGGTGAGTACCCTGAGGATGCCGTAAATCCCCATCTTTATAATCACACCGCTCATAATACCTGAAATGTGGGACGGTGCCGCGGGGTGGGCATGAGGCAGCCATGTGTGAAAAGGGATAAAACCTGCCTTGATACCAAACCCCACAAAGAAGAGAAGGAAAAGAGGGAGAGGGTGGTGTTCTTCAAAATAAACAGATAACCCATCAAATGAAAATGCAGCACCCGTTTGCACATACGCATAAATGAACCCTGCCATAATAAACACGAAACCAATATGCATCTGCAGCAGAAAGTTAATTCCGGCTTTAACTGTTTCCTTCTTTTCAGATTCAAAGATTACAAGAAGAAACGAAAAAACCGACATCATTTCCCATACCACCAGAAAAGCGAGCCCGTCACGAAGCATACACACCAGCAGCATGGATATGTGCAGCCAGGCAAGACTGAAATAATGAAGCCCGAACTCAGCGTGGTTCTTTTCGTTGATGTACGGTTTTAGATATCCTTTTGAATAGATGGAGCCCGTCAGCAAGGTGAAATTCAGTACAAGGATGAAGAATGCGCTCAAGCTATCCACCTTGATCTCTAGTGGGCTGCCCCAGAAGTTGATCAGGAGTTCGCGTTCAAAGACCGTTCCATGAGTCAGGACGTCAATTGACCAATATCCTGTTATGCCGGCCAATCCAAGTTGTATAAGCAGCACGAGGTTCGACATGTGCCTTTTGGACACGAAAAACACGCATGTTGTCAACACAAGTAAGATTTGAAATATGATTAATAACATGTATATTTCATTCCTGACATAAAATGAAAAAACATCATTTGGCCCGGTCTGACAGCTGGAGAAAACATTCCCAATTTATAATAGAGGTAACTTTGAGATTCAAATTAACTCCCTTTGGGTGGATATGATCCACTACTGATGCCTCTCATTAATTTCAACAACTCTTTAACGATTGTTTTGGGCGGTGGAGGACATCCGGGAATATGACAATTAACCGGTAATACATTGTTGACTCCATCCCTTGTTGCATAGCTTCCCTTATATATACCACCATCAAGTGCACAATCTCCGCATGAAATAACAAGTTTTGGTTCCGGCATTGCAATATATGTTTTTTTCAGGGCAAGTTCCATCTGCCTTGATACTGGCCCTGTTGCGAGTATCACATCAGCGTGTCTTGGGGATGGCACAAAGTCGACACCAAATCTCTGGACATCATAAATGGGATTAGTAAGCATATTACATTCCCATTCACAGGCATTGCAGGAGCCCGCATCTACCTGTCTTATTCTCAGCGACTTGCCAAAGACTTTGTTCATCTTTTTCACCGGTGTAACTGTTTCTATTACTTCATCAGGCGATTTTTGAAAAGTTTTAGGGAACTTAATCGCCTTTTTCCTGCTTCTTACATTATTTAAGATTTCTAACCACATTAATGTATTCCTTAATAATTAAAAAGGTAACAAATTATTTATTACATGTCACAACCTGAATAAGAGAGATTAAAGCTCTTATTGCACAGTGGGAAATCCGGTACTATATTGCCGGGTATAGCATAAGGCACTGCCGGCCAGTTGCAGTAAGAAGGAGATCTCAATTTTACCCTGAACGGCTTACCATCCTGGTCAGATTTAACCCAGTAAAACAGAGAGCCTCTGGGGGATTCTGTATAACCAAGGGCAAATGAGTCCGGGGGTATTTCACCTACGTCCACACATATATTTCCATAATAACGTCTTCTCACCAGGGCCCTGATTAAAGAGAGGGAGCATTCTACTTCATCTGCCCTGAGCATCATTCTGGCAAGGGCATCGCTTTCTGTACGCGTATATGTCTTAAGATCAAGTTTGTAATAAAAGAGATGTGGATGCGACTTCCTTATGTCATCGCTGAGTCCTGATGCCCTCGCAGCAACGCCGGTAACACCTAACTTTGCTGCTATCTCTTTTGGAAGCCTTCCTGTACCCGTAAGTCTTTCAACATGTATAGCCTGTCCGAGGAGTAACTTAAGAAGGTCTTTGAATTCCTCTTCAACCATATCTATTGTCTCTGAAATTTCAAATTTCTGTAAGAAAACATCTTTTGTTACACCTCCGATCTTATTTATTCCTCTCAGGAATCTGCTTCCCGTCAGTTTCTCGTTGAGTTGCAACAGCTTTTCTTTTATTAATGCCCCCTTTGCCTGTCCCACCATTAGTGCGGTACCTGCGCACATATAACCGATATCTCCTATATGGTTATAAAGCCTTTCAAGTTCGAGAAGAAACGTCCTTATTGCCTTTATTTTCTCTATTGTTTTAATACCTGCCATTCTTTCCACTGCCATACTGTATGCAATTGAATGCGAGAATGACGAAGCCCCCGATACACGTTCGGCAAGCTTTATGCCATCAAAGAAACTCATGCTTTCAAAAAGTTTTTCCGTACCTTTGTGGGTATAGAATAATCGTGGTTCAAGATTAATTATAGTCTCTCCTACAGCGCTGAATCTGAAATGCCCCGGTTCTATAATCCCTGCATGTACCGGCCCAACGGGTATTTCACAAATTCCTTTTCCCTCAACTTTCAGAAAGTCGTGTGGAACTTTTTTAACGACTCCTTCCCCCCATTCTTTCAAATCAGTTTCTGATATCTTCCAGTCTTTCCTGAGTGGATGAGAATCAGCAGGAAACGACTCGTGAAAGACCAGTCTTCGCGGGTCAGGATGTCCTTCAGGAATCAGTCCAAACATATCCCTTATTTCACGCTCATACCAGTGGGCCGCAGGGACACAGTCTGTTATACTCTGATATTTCGGATCATCCTCTTTAATCTTAAAGAACGGGATATAAAAGGTATCTTTGTTTTGCCCGGAAAATACGGCATATACCTTAAAACAATTATCAGTTGCCCTCTCATCTACAGCAAACATGAGACGAAGCATAACCGCACGTTCAGCACACAGCGAAACGCAGTAGGCCCTGAACTCATCACGTTCAACTTCCACATATTCTTCGTTTTCAGTCATTTTATTATCAGTTTCCTGTTATAATCTTTACAGAACTATTCAACATTCCATCTAAAAATCCCGGGATATAGAGGCCAAGCACAAGCATGATGGCAGCCAGCGCGATAATGGCCATGAGGCTCTTCTTATATTCACTCTTTTCCTCACCCTTCTCGATGTCTGTACCGGGCTTGCCAAATGCCATATTCCCGAAATGGTAGAAAATTCCAGCGAAGACAATGGCAGCAAATAAAATAAAGAGTGCAAACGTTACCCAGTTTCCATTGTCAATGGCGGCCTTGAGTATAGTAAATTCGCTCAAGAAGACATTAAACGGAGGACATCCTGCAAGAGCCAGTGCCCCAAGTAACATAATAGTACCTGAGACAGGCAATACGACTATTGCGCCCCGGACCCTGTCTATTATCGGAGAATTATATTTAAGCCTTACCCGGCCTGTCGAAAAGAATAGCAGAGTCTTTACAATTGCATGATTCAACAAATGTAATAGAGCACCGTAAACCCCCCAGAAACTCCCGATTCCAATACCGATTGCCATAATGCCGATATGCTCAATACTGGAATATGCAAGCAATCTCTTAAAATTGTTTTGTGTGAGTATAAATGCAGCGGCAATTCCCATTGATACAAGTCCAAAGATCAGGAGGAGATGATTATAATAAGATGTATCCAGAGACATGTTCCCGAGGATTACGATTCTTATGATTCCCAAAAAGGCACACTTACTCAGGACTCCGGAAAGAAGGGCGCTTATTGGTGTTGGCGCCTGGCTGTAGGCGTCCGGCAGCCAGTTATGAATAGGGGCAAGACCCGCCTTTGCCCCATATCCTACAATGATAAAGATAAAGGCCAGCTTCAGGGTTTCGGGATTCATTTCATGTGCTATCCCCCTGAGCTCTGACCATTTCAACGTACCGATAATGCCAAGTCTTGATACCTGGTAAGTACTCTCATAAACAGAGGTAGATGCATAATATATCAGGAATACACCAAGCAACCCAAAGGTAATACTTACCGTACAGAGTATAATATATTTCCATGCAGCTTCCACAGACTCCTTGCTTCTATAAAATCCTACAAGCAGCGAGGTTACAAGAGTTGTAAGCTCTATCGCCATCCAGAAAAAGGCAATATTATTAGAGACAATTGCGAATACCATTGAAAATATGAATAAGTGTAAGAAGGCATAATACTGCCGGAGTTCCGGTATTCCTATCACTCCCTTCTTAAATTCACGTCCCATGTAATCTACGGAATACATTGCGACAACGAATGCAATAAATATCAGTACCATCATAAAATACGAAGATAAGGCATCCATAAAAAACATCTCTCGGAAGAAGTATATGGTCGCTGAATGCGAAGCCGTTATGGGAAATATTGCGGCAATTGCCAGGGCTGCCGCACCGATCAGATTAATGTACTCAATACCTCTCCTGTTCTTTACAAGAAAGCAGAGTGCAGCCGTAATAAGTGGTATGAAAATCAATAAACCTATCATCTTTATCCCTTTAAGTTAGTTAACTGATCCATGTCTGCAGCATCAGAAGAAAATTTCTGTTTAATCTGTACCATAAAGACACCCATTATTATCACAATCATAAGCAGGTCGAAGACCACCCCAAGCTCGACGATTGAAGGCATCCCAAAGGTCAGCGAGAAACCTGCCAGAAAAACTCCATTTTCCATAAATAAAAGCCCCAGGATCTGCGCTATAGCACTTCTTCGGGTTATCATTATAAATAAGCCAATCAATATTACTGCAACAGATATCTTGAGGACAAAGCTGGAAAAACCCGTAACAAAGATACCCTTGCCCAGTGAGACGTAGACAATTGCGATTATGATTCCTGAAATAATCAGGGATAAGGAAGTACTTAAATATGTTTCTACTACCTGCACTTTCTTCATCTGCTTGACTATACTCTTTAAGAAAAAGGGCAGTAACACGCCTTTTGATGCGAATGTAAGAGTTGATGCCACATAGAGATGGTGTTCCGGATTCTTAACTGCCACAAAAAAGATCAAGAGCGAAAGCAGCCAGGAATTGATCATGTATGCCTTTATCCAGGCTTCAATCTGGCTCAGAGAATTTATAGAAATAGCCGTAATAAGTATTCCAATAGATACAAAATCCATTACGTATAATAAATCCATCCAGTCTTTCATTTATTTCCCTACCATTATAAGTGTTAAAAGTGCCAATACTGCGAGGACAAATGAACCTCCCACGATTGAAGGAATCTGGAAAACCCTCACCTTTGCTCTTGTTGATTCTACTATGGCCATAAAACCAGCCAGGAAAAGCATCTTTAATAAATATACCCCTGATGACATAATAAGCCCTGTCATTTCGGTATCATGCGCAATTCCCAGAGGAACAAACATATCAACAAAGAGGGTAAATAAAATCATCTGTTTTATATAGTGAGACCATTCTATCAGCGCAAGATACCTTCCCGAATACTCAAGGATCATACCTTCATGAATCATCGTAAGCTCAAGGTGGGTGTCAGGATTATCAACAGGAACCCTGCCGGTATCCGCTATAATGGCGATCAGAAAGGCTAACAGGGCCAGTACATGGGACGGTGAAAGTACAAAACTCTGAGGTTCCGCAATCATTGCTATATTTGTCGAACCTGCCGTTATTGCCACCGTAAATATACAAAGCATGAGCATGGGTTCGACGAGGATTGAGACTATCATCTCCCGGCTACTACCTTCACCTCCAAAGGAAGTCCCTGCGTCAAGGGCAGCCAGAGCTAAAAAGAATCTTCCCAGTGCAAGTATGTAAATTAATGCTATGACATCCCCCATCAAGCTAAATGAAGACTTTGTAGTTATTACGGGAATCATCATGGCAGCAACTATAGTGGAGATAAAGACGATAAATGGTGTGACCCTGAATATCCATGACGTAACACGGGAAAAGACCATTTCTTTCTTAAAAAGTCTTATCAGATCATAGTATGGCTGTAATATGCTTGCTCCCACTCTGCCCTGGCAGTTGGCCTTGAGTTTCTTTATAATCCCCTGAACTAATGGAGAGAATATTATTATTATGAGAAATTGTAGATATTCCATCTCAGAACCAGAATAAAAGTAACAATAATAGGGTTATTAGTATGTATCCAAGATAGAGGTGAATAGATCCGGACTGGAGCAGCTTCACCTTTCTTGAGATACTATAGATAAAGTCTGTGATAGGATTATAGAGATACTTGTCAAAAGAAGGTACAATTTCATTAGTGTAACTTATTGATTTTAAAAAAAGGGGCTTCAGGATATATATACTATTTACGTTCCTTATCGGGAGGTATACCTTCTCAAATATCCTCCTGAAAGGATTTGTATGCGCAGTGGCCGTATACTGCATCCTTGGTGTCAGGGATGATATTCCACAGTCCCAGGAATCGCGATATGAAGTTTTACTTTTACCTCCAATGATACGAATCAAAACAACTGCCGCCATGAATATGGCAATCATTGCAACTAATATTGCCAGTGGTGACAGATCTGCAGCGGTCTTGCTCAAGTGTATAACACCCTTACCTGACGGAAACACATATTCGATACCAGCAAGGCTGGAAACCGCAGGAGAAAAAAGTTTTATTGTATGACCGGGGAATATGCCCAATACCAGGCATAGCAGGGCAAGAATAGCCATCCCTACTAACATTGGCAAAGATGATTCTTTTGCACCTGTTGCGTGATGACTCCTGGGCAAACCAAGAAATGGGATGCCGAATGCCTTTACAAAACAGGCAACTGCAAGTGCCCCTGAAAAGGCAAGTGCCGCCCCGCCCAGTGGCGCAGCTACCTTTGCGGTGGCCGACATGGCCTGAAAGTTGGAAAGCAGGGACTGATAGGTAAGCCATTCGCTTACAAAACCATTAAAAAACGGGAGCGCACATATGGAAACCGAACCTATTAAGAAGAAGAATGCCGTATACGGCATCAACTTTATCAATCCCCCCATCTCTTCCAGATTCTTTGTATGTGTAGAATGTACAAGAGATCCTGCACTCAGAAAGAGCAACCCTTTATACACAGCATGATTAAGTGTATGATAAAGTCCGGCAGTCATGGCTATGGCAGAAAGTTTATACAAACCATTACTTGCAAGTACCATTGAGGTCCCGATACCGAGTAAGATAATTCCGATATTTTCCACACTGCAATAAGCAAGAAGACGTTTTATATCACGCTCCACTGTGGCATACATAATCCCAAGTACAGAGGTTACTGCCCCGATTATGATTATGGCAGTACCCCACCATTCCGGTCCCACTCCCAGTATATCTACGACAATCCTCAGGATACCGTATATTCCCACCTTTATCATTACACCCGACATCAGGGAGGAGATATTAGAAGGGGCGGCGGGATGGGCTTCGGGCAGCCATGTGTGCAGAGGAACAATACCGGCCTTAGTGCCAAACCCGATGATGGCAAAGATAAATATGATAGTTTTTACCGCATCAGGAAGGTTACCTGCCGCGGCCTTTATGCCGGCAAAGTCCATATGTCCGGTATATTTGTAAAGGATCAGGAACAGTACAATTATGAAAACCACTCCAACATGAGTCATCAGCCCATATATAAAACCTGCCTTTGCAGATTTTTCCTGCGTATCAAAGACTACAAGGAAGTAAGAAACAATGGACATGGTTTCCCAGGATATGAGAAACGTAATAATATTTCCCGATAAGACAACTGCATACATGCTTATGATAAAGATACTGAGCAGGAATCCCAGGATACCTTTATTTGCCATGCCTTTTGTGTATCCAATAGAATAGATTGATACCGAAAACGTAACTACGGATATGACAAGAATGAAGAAACCGGAAATAGTATCCCCCCTGAATACGAATTCAAGGATAGGAGTGGTTGATATCGAAAGGATGCTTACGGGCGGAGAAGACAGCAAAAGCACGCCAAAGATTGCAAAGCATACGGCTCCTGTAGATGTGAGAATATATGCAAAGCCATTCGCTCTCTGATTGAATATAAGAGAGGCAATTGCCCCGGCTAAAAACAATATAATACCTAAATAAAAAAAACTTATCATTTCTTTTGTTGCGGGAAACTCTTATTATAAAAGGTACATGTTGGAAATATACAAGAGTCGCTAAATCCAGACTGATAGTAAAAAGAAAATGCAAAATTACAAATCCCCCTAAATCCCCATTTACTAAAACCTGACTGAAAGTAGGCGGGGGGATTTAGGGGGATTTGCGACATGCTTACAAGAAGCAATCCAAATAGTAAAACCAGTATCTGTCATTTTATTGAGAGCAACTTGCATTTACTACATAATATATATAAACAAAACCTCGGTTGAAAACAATAGGGTAATACCACTAGAATAGAGCAGGCAAATACACTATAAGCCTATGCCCAATGTTAACTATAGACACTTTTCACCGAATAATAATGCGGAATATACTGAGATTTATCCTTCCCAATATATCCATGAGAATTAAAAAAAGGCGCTCAAAATTCGATCGCCTTTTTATTAATTAATGTATTGTGAATAAACTGCATCCGCACTGAAAACTTATTTAACCCAAATCGAGTGATTTGGGTTCTAATAAAATTTGTTCGCATCTTTATTGTATACACCTTCAGTGCTTTTCGCTCTGACTTTTTTAGCTCTCTTTTACAGTTTTTTATCTTCCAACCTCTTTCGCTCTGTAGTATCCCTTATTACTCCTTCAATACGAACGGGTTTGCCTGCTTCGTTTCTAACCAAATGAGAGGCGCGTCCCATGTAGAAACGCGTGCCATCCTTCCTCTTGCAAAAGGACTCAAAGTTCCTGCAGATCCCCTCTTTTTCAAGTTTCTCGACGAGTTTTCTTCTGTCGTCAGGATCTACATAAATATCCTTTACCTTTGTACCGATCATTTCTTCAGGTGATTCATAGCCAAACATCTCTGCTCCGGCTTGATTAACCCACGTAAATACTCCTTCAACTCCCGGTTCACATTGGTATATACCCTCTTTAAGCGAATTGAGTAATTCACTTTTATGTTCTTCAGACGCTCGCAACTCATCTTCCAGCTTCTTTCGCTCAGTAGCATCCCTTATTGCGCCTTCAATACGAACAGGAACGCCGTCATCATCTTTCACCATGTTGGAAGTACGTTCAGTGTAAAATTTCTCACCGTTTTTCTTTACACAATAGGACGTAAAGTCTTTCCAGACCCCCTCTTTTTCAAGTCTCTCTACGAGTCTTTTCCTATCACCTTGATCTACATAAATATCCTTTACCTTTGTACCGATGATATCTTCCGATGACTCATAACCAAACATCTCTGCGCAAGCTTGATTAACCCACGTAAACACCCCTTCAACTCCCGGTTCGCATTGGTAAATACCGACCTTTAGAGCACCAAATAACTCCCTGTAATTTCTCTCAGAGTCCTCTGTCTCTCTTGTACTTTTGTCCAGAGTCTTTGCCATCATATTGAATGACGTTGCCAGAACCCCGAGCTCATCTTCCCTTTTTATGTTTACCCTTTGGGTTAAATCCCCTGCGGCCATCTTTTCAGTTGCCTCAGTCAGCTCAACTATTGGTTTAGATAGTCGATTGCCGGCAATGTATGCAAAAACCACAATGGGCAATGCAATCCCAAACAGCAATACCACACCAAGAGTATTAAGATTATACGCTACTCCGTAAACTTCAGCCCTGTCGATCTCAGTAACAACACCCCAATTATATTGAGGCAACCAGTACCATACTCCCAATACGGGTATTCCATTATAATCATTATAACCTACCGAATCAGAACCGTTATGCCCTGCTACACACTGTGCAACACCATGGGTTAATTTGCCGGTAATAGGGTCAATCAATTTCAGTTCCAGTGCACTCCTTTTTTTTACAGCACCTTTCTTCATTAAATGTCTGGTAAACCTCGATTCTGAAAGCATGTATCCTTCCTTGTTTACAAGATAAGTCTCGCCTGTCTTTCCGAACTTTTGACTATGCATCTTGTTGCTCAGGGTGCCCATGTGTACCCTTAATGTAAAAACACCAATAATACTATCATCCTCGTTCTTTAAGGGAGTTGAAACAAACATTGTCGGCACCCCTATCTCCTCCTCATCAAACTCATTCACAAGTGAGATTTCAGACGGTATGACACTTGTTGCAAATGTTCTTCCCTGTAAAGCTTGCTTGAAATAATCCTTTTTTGATATATCTCTTCCGGCATTTTCTTCAATTGTTGCAATTGTGACCAATCCTTTTTCATTACATACAAAAGCACTCATGTAGCCGTACTCAACCACAATCATCTCTAAATATCTGAAAGTTTCTGCATACTCCTTATCCTTCCTGGTAAGATTTACGCTATTAGCCATATAAGGGTTATCTGAAATAACCAGGACATCCTTCATCCTTTCACGCATCCAGGTAGACACCAGCACCGCCTGTTTCTTCCCAACAATTTCGAGATTATCCATGATCACAGTCTTAAGATCAGACTGTATTCTTGGATAAGCAATAATCCTTAGCGAAATAAAAGGTAGTAAAGTAAAGAATATCAGCATCAATATGATATTAGTCTTAATCGATATCTTCATTTATTTTTCTCCGCAATATACTATTATCCATAATTATTTAACTAATTCCGAAAGTGTTTTGTTATTTAGCGATTATGTAGTACCTTCCTATCAGGATAGCAATTTATAAATCCTGTTCGAGATGCATACTTACAAACGATAAATAGACTTGAAAAGCCCCGGACTTTTTTGACTCCCATATTCTATGGCCTAAGGATTGTATCCTAATCTATTTTAATTAGCAATTATCAAATTTTTTCATTATTTAATTACTTCCTGTTGAACTTTTAGAGTCAATGTTAGTCGCGAATATAGCCTATTCTTCTTTAATATAAAATCTACACTCTGTCTCCAATTTCGATTTAGATCAGTTAGCTGGCTTCTTCTTGATAAAAAAAGGCGCTCATAATGAGCGCCTTTTTTAAACTTGTTTAATAATTTAATTCTTTTAATTCGACTTCCTTTTGCTGCCTGCAAGAAGAAGGAGATGCTGGCTTATAACCTCTGCAGCTACCTTCACCCTGGTTACCTGTTTTCTTCGTAATCTAACTCCTCCGCACTAGCTGTACTTTTGCTTGTATAATGAGAAACCGGCTTTCCAATTTCAGCAAGTACTTTTTCTATGGCAGCCGCTCTGCGCATACTCCTCGCTTCACTTTGTACATTTCCAAGTTCCTGTAACATAGGCGACTGTCCCCACCACCACATGATGTCCTGCTGAACGTGTGCATAACCTTTATATCCCTGAAGCTTATACCAGAACCACATCTTGGCATAAGACGTCTCTATATGTGTGGGGTTTCCATCTCCCTGATAAAACATGGCATAGACACCAAGGATAGGCCCGATGACGGGTATCTTACCTCCGGTTGACTTGAACGCATTCCAGACTCCTTCTCCGAGAAGTTCTGCAGGTAATACATCGGCAAGCCAGTCACCGCCCGGATAGATATCACGTTCTGCAGGTGATGGATAAAGCATGTCGTCTGCAATAAGATCATCTATGACCTTTTGTGCCTGATCCGTCAGCTTATTTGCCTGAAACATGTAATCGTCCATTTGTGTAAGCCAACCTGCTGCAAAACGTGGACTATGGCAATTACTGCACATCTCTATCCATTTGTCTCTCTTGTCCAGGTTTTCATCAGAATAGATGTCTATCTTGGGAGGTATAATCTTTATCCCGTAAGGATAATCCTTTAGAGAAGATTCATACTCGATGTTTGAAGGAGGAACCGTACCCATTCTCCATATACCCTTTGAAACGAAATTGTGCGTGAAAGTTCCACCACCCTGGTACATGTGGCAGAACTGACAGGTCGGTGTGCGATATTCCTCACCAACCATAACATGCGCAAGTGGTTTATCAAAGTTGTAGTGTTCCTCTTCCAGCTCATAAATAATCCCGTGTTTTGATTCACTGTATGACTCTGCATCCGGATGATCAGGTCCCATGTGACAAGACATACATGCCTGGGGTCTTCTTGCCTCAGCTGCAGAGAACGAATGCCTTGTATGGCATGGATCACATTTATCTGTAGCGCCGTGGCACATGTCACAGCCCGCATTACCTGCCATCAACCCTCTCCTGTAAGACTCCTGATACCAGGGCACCAAAACATTTGATTCAAGTGTCTGAATATGATTAGGCCTGCCGTGGTTCTTCTCACTGGCAAACTCAGTAACCTGTCTCGCATGGCATTCGCTGCAATCGCCTGCTGTGGGCAGTCTGATCTGCTTTTTCTCCGTATCGACATGACAGTCGAAACAATCTACCACCGAAATTTCTTTCCCTATGCTATCCTCTATAATCTTGGTCTTACGCGCAATTATAGGCGTCTTCCTTGGATTGTAATGAGCAGAGGTTTTCCAATCTTCGATAGCTCCCGTATTTATAGTTTCATGACACCTAATGCACAAGTCTCTGCGTTCCTTCTCGATGAATATAGAATGGTCAAAACGGGTAGGTGGCTCATAGTGTCTCCCCGGATACATATACATATGCATAAATGGTGGTTTGTAATGGTCTTTAAACAGTCCTGAACCCTCTTTTAGACCAACATTATCTGCGAAAACGCCTTTATACCAATCAGGAAATCCTTCGTAAATGTCTACCTTTCGTGGTACGTACGGCTTCTTCTCCTCTTCATGTGCCTGGGCAACTCCGGAAAAAAGAACGGCCATAGCGAGCAGGCATGCGCTTAAGAAAAACCGTAGGTTTTTTATATTGTTCATAACACACATTCTCCTTAATTAATTAATTTAAAAAAAGCAATACGGTTGATTTTATTCCCCATGCCCATGCCCTTCTTTTTGTTCGGCAAGGGATTTTACAAAATGTACCAAACTCCAGCGATCCTCGTCTGAAAGTTCATTGGCAAATGATGGCATTGGTGTGCCGTTCATGCCAGTTGAAAACCTCAGATAAATATCATGATTTGTAGCACCACCCTTAAATTTGCTTGCCCTTGTAAAATCATAGGCTTGTATAGGAATCTCCCATTCGTCTGCCAGATCGTAACTGCTGGGTCCATCCCCGTGTCCGTTTTCTCCGTGGCACTTCCAGCATTCTTTCTGCTCATAAAGCTCTTTGCCCCTCGCAATACTCTGTTGACTCGATGGAACCTCCCTTCCAATGGCTATAGGAGATTCTGGCTCTCTGTATTGCCATGCCTCCGAAAAGCTCTTTAAAACGGGAAGCATTGATTTGATTTGATCTAATTCAAGTATATCCCACGGTATCATGGAAGTTCCGTGGATCCCGACAGAAATTACATGAATAAGATCTGCATCGGTAGGTAAAGAACCGGTAGCATTGGTTCTTATCTTGTATTGGCCTTTGGTGAAATCCCTGGGTTTAGGGTAAAGGGCATGTGCCAGTTCGCCATATCCATCACCTTCCTCCCCATGACATACTGCACAGTATTTATCGTAAACGTCCTTGCCCTTCTTGAATTCTTCCTCAGAAACAGGTTTGAGCTTACCTTGTGCCATTGCTATATTACCAAGGCACGTTGTAGTCACAAAAACAGCAATGATTATACCGGATAGAATATACCTCCAGCACAGATTGATACTC
>CAJXKT010000012.1 GCA_913055705.1 uncultured bacterium | reverse complement strand
TAGCTATAACGCAAATAATGCACATTTTGGAATAATATATAGTGATTTTCGGAATAATTGGTTTTTTCTTGCATTAAATACCTTTTTTTGGTAGCATTCTTCTTCTGTGCCAATTCCAGAACAGAGGAATGTTAACTGTATTTAAAATAAACAGTTACATATAATCTTATGATTGGAATATGGAAAATCAGCAATAAAAACTGTGGCTGTTATATTGGCAGCATGTAAGAGCGCGCATATGAAGCCGTACTTGCAAAAGGTTTTATCAGACGGGTGTAAATAGAAAATATACCAGATCTCAATCAGGATGGACGAAAAGAACCGTATAGAAACGTTAAATGACATAAAAATCTTCACTGGGAACTCAAATCGGGCACTTGTAGAAAGAGTTTGTGATTATCTTTCAATTCCACTTGGCAATGCCACTGTAGGGAGATTTCCGGATGGTGAAATAGACGTTAAGGTGGACGAAGACGTGCGTGGGGCTGATATATTTATTATTCAACCTACATGTCCGCCGGTTAACGACAGCCTTGCGGAATTATTAATCTTAATAGACTGTTTCAAAAGGGCATCTTCCGCCAGGATAACTGCTGTTTTGCCTTACTACGGATATGCAAGAAAAGATAGAAAAGATGAAGGCCGGGTACCAATTACGGCAAAACTGGTTGCAAACCTTATTACTAAGGCGGGTGCAGACAGATTACTTACAATGGACCTGCATGCGGCCCAGATACAGGGATTTTTCGATATACCGGTAGACCATCTTCTTGCATTTCCTGTCATTTCAGATTACTTTAGGGAAAATGATTTATCTGATTTTGTGGTAGTGTCGCCTGATGTGGGTGGAATTAAAATAGCAAGGTTATATTCAAACCACCTGCACATGAGGTTGGCTGTAGTAGATAAGAGGAGGATGGGGCCGGAAGAGATAGAAGTTGGCTTTGTCATTGGTGACGTAGAAGGTAGAAATGCAATCATAATCGATGACCTGATTGCTACCGGAGGCTCTATATGTCAGGCGGCAAGGGTGTTGAAGGAAAAGGGAGCCAAGGACATTTACGTGGCGGCAACTCACCCGGTACTGTGCGGTGTTGCTGTTGAAAAGCTGAAAGAAGCCCCAATCAAAAAAATAGCAGTAACGGATACTATTCCTTTAAGCAAAGATGCAAAAGGTTTAGGCTCAAGGATTAAGGTCTTAACTGTATCAAACCTTTTGGGTGAAGCGATAAAGAGAATTCATACTAATACGTCAATTAGTTCAATGTTTACCGAACAGTAAACTATAATTTTTCAAGATATTTAAGAAAGATCAAATGGAAACGCAACAACTACAGGTAAAAATAAAAAACGACACAGGTACTCTGAAAGCGCGAAAAAACAGAAAATCAGGCTTAATCCCCGCAATCCTGTACGGACACAAACAGGAAAGCATGATGTTCCTGCTAAACGAAAAGGAATTTTCCACAGCACTCAACACTGAGGCTAAAATGGTTAATCTGAAGTGGAATGGTTCGGAGGAGATAGCGCTTATTAAAGATGTACAATTTGACACATTCGGTAAAAAAATATTACATGTTGACTTTGTCAGAATTGCCTTAACAGAAAAGGTTACGACTCATATACCTGTTGTGTTATACGGGACTTCACAAGGAGTCAAAGAGGGAGGCATCTTAGACCATGCACTGAAAGAAATTGAGATAGAGTGTCTTCCGACAGAAATCCCAAAAAATATTCGTATCAATATTTCAGAACTGGCCATCGGAAATACTATACATATAAGCGACCTAGAGCTTCCTGCGAATGCTAAAATCTTAGGAAATCCTGACTCTATTGTTGTATCTGTGCATTTCGCTACAGAAGAAAAAGAAACGCCTGAAGAAGAAGAATCGTCCGAACCAGAAATAATTAGTGCCCGGAAACCGGAAAAAGAGGAAGAGTCAGAAAATAAGGATTAATGAAAATTGTTATTGGACTTGGAAATCCGGGGACAAAATATACAAAGACCAGGCACAACATTGGCTTCATGGTAATTGACAAGTTTCTCAAGGGTTGTAAAGTAAGTTTTACAAAGAAATATCGTGATTCTATCGTAAATAAATGTCTTATTGAAGGGGAAGAAATACTTTTTGTAAAACCTCAGTTATTTATGAATCTAAGCGGTATCCCTGCAAAAAGAATCGCAGAAAAAAATAATTGCAACCTGAACGAAATTCTTGTAGTTCTGGATGATATTAATCTCCCTTTGGGAAAAGTCAGGATAAGGGACAAAGGAAGCAGTGGCGGACATAATGGTTTGAAATCAATCTCAGATCATTTGAAAACCACAGATTTCCCCAAGTTAAGGATCGGCATAGGAAACATATCCTCAGAGGATACAAAGGATTTTGTCCTATCGCGTTTTACAAAAGAAGAAAAAGATGTGATAGAAGACGTTTTAGATAAGGCATGTAATGCAATAAGATATTGGATTACAACAGACATTAATAATTGTATGAGTATGATTAACTAGGAGGGAAGAGAATCTTGAGATTATACGAAGGTATGTTCATAATTAGCGATACTATTGCAGGCGCAGATTGGGAAGGAGCTGTCAATCATATCCAGGATCTTTTGAAAAACAGAGGTGCTGAAATCCTTGACACTCAAAAGTGGGATGAAAGAAAATTTGCATATAAGCTTAAAGGACACAAACGGGGTACTTATTTACTGATATATTTTAATGCGCCTGAAGACTCTATAATACATATGAAAAGGGATTTGCAGCTTTCAGATAATGTTTTAAGATCCCTGATTGTCAAGACAGATAAAATTAGAGAACCGAAGCCTGTAGACACTGAAAAACCTGAAGAAGAACCTGTTGCTACTGAAAGTAAGGACACAAGCCCTGCACCGGTAGCATCTGAATAGTAGTGTGGTCTTCAGTATACTAGAGTATAAGTAAAAAGGTCGTAGGAGAAGAAATATGGCTAACCTTAACAAAGTCTTTCTAATTGGAAATCTCACTAGAGACCCTGAACTGAGATATACACCAAGCGGTACCGCAATTGCCAGTTTTGGGATCGCTACTAACAGGGAATGGAAGAGTCCAGATGGAGAGCAAAAAAAAGAAGTATGTTTTGTGGATATAAACATGTTTGGCAGGCGTGCAGAAGTTATAAATGAATACTTTAGCAAGGGTAATCCAATATTTATCGAAGGACGCCTGCAATTTCAACAGTGGGAAACAAAAGACGGTCAAAAGCGTAATGCCTTGCGTGTAGTAGCCGAAGATTTTCAATTTATAGGCAGTAAAACAAGGAAAGGCGAAGGGGCTGAGAGCCCTGATGAAACCGGGTTCAACAACAAACAGTCTAAGGCGCCAACTGACATTAACGATGAAGAAATACCATTTTAGAAAATAGCATTTATAACAACTTTAAAAATAACTGCATTAATGAAACGAAGAAAATTTCAAAAAAAGAAAACATTCGAAACATCACACAAGAAAAAGAAATACCAGGAATTTACTACAAAATGCCGCTTTTGCAGAGCGAAGGTAGACACTATCGATTATAAAGACATGCATTATCTGCAGAAGCTGGTAGGAAGTCAGGGAAAACTGCTCCCAAAGAAGCGTTCAGGGAACTGCACGAAACACCAGCGTTCTGTCAAAACTGCCCTGAAAAGAGCCAGGCACATGGCATTGCTTTCTTAAGCTGAAGAGGTTTCACTTAGAAACGAGGGATAAAAGTATTTTTCTACAGTCTATTTATTACAGTTAAATCGGCTTGTCTGATACACAAGTTATAGGACCTTTTACACATGAAAATATTACTGAAAAAAGATATCCAGAAATTAGGTAAGACTGGTGATGTAGTTGATGTGGCAAATGGCTATGCAAGAAATTATTTATTGCCTAAAAAGTTTGCGACAACTGTAACCCGGGGGAACATTGAACAGATCAAGTTTCAAGGAATAAAAAATGAGGAAAAACAAAAAGAAGAAACTAAGAACCTCCAGGTATTAGCAGATGAGATTTCAAAAGTATCATGCACCATCACTGTCAAAACAAACAAAGAAGGAAAGCTTTTTGGTTCTGTAACTGCGAATCATATTGCAGAAGCACTATCTGAAAAAGGGTATCAAATTGATGAGAACATGGTAATCCTTGAAACACCGATCAAAAAATGCGACCTATACAATGTAACTGTGATGTTGCATCCTGAGGTAAAAGCGCAATGCAGAGTATGGATTGTAAGTGAATCTGAAAAATCAGCAGACCCCCAGATAGAACCATCTAAATCTCCTTCTGAGAACAACCAGGAAACAGACGAAAATTAACTACTAATTTTATATCCTGTTTTGGTTACACTTCTTAAAACTACAAAACAATGACAACCGGACTAATACAGCAAAAGACTCAACCCTTCAATATAGAAGCTGAAATAAGTGTTCTCGGCTCTATGTTACTGGATAATGAAGCAATTAATCTTGTTACAGAACTATTAAGAACAGACAACTTCTACAAAACCTCTCATCAGTATATTTTTGATACTATCGTAAATTTATATAATAAGAACAACGCAGTTGATCTTGTTATTTTGAAGGATGAACTCAAAAAGCAATCTTTACTTGAAAAGGTAGGTGGTGCAGAGTATTTGTTGGAACTGGAAGAATCAGTCCCACTGGCCTCAAATGTAGAATATTACGCAAAGATTGTTCGAGAAAAGACAATAAAAAGAGATTTGATTACTGCAACTGCAAAGATTCAGCAGGAGGCATATAATGATTCTCTGGAATCTGACGAACTCTTAGATATAGCCGAAAAAGAAATATTTGACATAACACAACGTAAATTTTCCTCTCCAACAACAAAACTATTCAACATTCTTCATGATACATTCGACCACATCAGCAATTTGCACGATAGAGAGGGCAGATTAACCGGTGTATCAACTGGCTACTACGACCTGGACGACATAACTTCAGGCCTTCAAAATTCTGAGTTAATAATTATAGCGGCAAGGCCAAGTATGGGGAAATCAAGTTTAGTCTTAAATATTGCGGAACATGCCGGCACAAAAGAGAAAAAGCCAACATTAATTTTCTCGATGGAAATGTCGGCCCAGCAGGTAGCACAAAATATATTGTGTTCTACTGCAAAGATAGATGCACATCTTCTGCGTACAGGCAAACTTGACGACAACCAATTTTCAAACCTCTCCTTAGCTATGGGCGATTTATCAGAATCGGAAATATTCATCGACGACACCCCAGGGCTTGGCCTCCTTGAACTACGCGCCAAGGCCAGGCGCCTTAAATTGCAACATAATATTCAGATGATTATTGTTGATTATTTACAATTAATGGAGGGGAGAAAAGCAGAAAACAGGCAGCAGGAGATCTCCGGCATCTCAAGAGGCCTGAAGGCATTGGCAAGGGAGTTAGAGGTGCCGGTGATTGCTGTCTCCCAATTGAACCGCTCAGTAGAAACACGAGAAGGACATACACCAAGAATGTCTGACCTGCGAGAATCCGGGTCTATTGAACAAGATGCTGATGTGATTATATTATTACATAGAGAAGACTATTACGACCCAACTAAAAGGCCGGGTGAAGTTGATCTGAACATAGCAAAACAGAGAAATGGACCGACTGGTAAAGTTAAACTTACTTTCCGAAGGGAAATTTTAAGATTCGAAAATTACCAACATAATACTTCGTCAGATGAGAACTAAACTTATGTCTTGTAAATATATAATTTTAGTTGTTGCTTTCGTTATCTTTTTTCCGCTAAAGAACTATAGCCTGATAAATGCACAGGAAAACGAAGCACCACAGGCCATCATAAGGAAGATTGAATACAAAGGCAATCACAGAATAAGCGGCAACACAATAAAAGCTGCCATAAAAACTAATGAGGGTGATATATACGACCCGCAAGCAATAAGCCAGGATGTTGATGCTATCTGGCTGCTGGGTTTCTTTGACAATATAGAGGTTGAAGTAGAACCGTATCAAGATGGAATCAAAATAATCTTCCTTGTATTAGAACGCCCTGTTGTAAAAAACATAAATTTTGTAGGCAACGCTAGTGTTAAGACAAATAAACTCAGGGAAGCCGTAGAATTAAAAGAGGGTGATTATTTAAAACAATATCTACTTAAACTAGGCGAAGATAAAATCCGGGAGATTTACCAGGCAAAAGGATTTCATTTCATCAATGTCAAGAGTGTAGAGAAAAGAACAAATGGTTATGTTGATATAATATACAATATTCATGAAGAATCTAAGGTCTACATAAAAGAGATAAGCTTTGTAGGGAACAAGACATTTTCTGATAAAAGGCTTTCTAAATTCATGAAAACGAAAAGGAGGAAGTTTCCTCGCTTTTTCTACAAAGGCAAATTCGATAAAAATAAATTTAATGAAGATATTGAAAACATAAAAGGATTTTATGGGGCTGGGGGCTGGTTAGATGCCGACGTAAAATGGAAAGAGCAATACAGCCCTGATCAATCCAAAATGTTCCTTAACATTTTAATAGATGAAGGGGAAAGGTACCATGTTGATACTATAAACATAAAAGGGAATACACTTTTCACAAACACTGAAATTAGCAACATGCTTGAATTAAAGAAGGGAAACGCCTTCCTGCCAGAATCTCTTCAAAAAGATATTGCAAGCATACGGAAGGCTTATGGCAGACAAGGTTATCTTAATGCAAGTGTGAAAACCGACTATACCTATAAACAGGTTGAACCTAAAATAGATATAACCTATGATATTCGAGAGAACGAAAGGTTCTTTATAGAAAAAGTTATAATTACCGGTAATGACAAGACAAAAGACACTGTAATACGCAGGGAATTACTCTTTTTTCCTGGAGAAAGGCTTGATACTGAAAAAGTTCATAATAGCGAACAAAGGTTAACAGGTACAGGGTATTTCGATCAAGAATCCGGCACACCAACTGCAATCACCTACGAGCCCGGCACAAAACCTAATACTAAAAATGTAATCGTCAATGTAAAAGAGGGAAGGACCGGAATGTTAAGATTTGGCGGAGGCTTTGGCGCCAATGCAGGGCTCTTTGCAGATGTTTCGTATTCTGACAAAAACTTTGATATATTTGATCTGCCTAAAGACTGGAAAGACTTTACTTCTGGCAATGCATTTCGTGGTGCAGGACACGTAATAACTTTAAGATTTAGCCCGGGACTTCAAAGAACAGAAGGAATGTTATCTTTCCAAAATCCTTCTGTTTACGACTCAGGTTATAGCCTTGGTATTAGCGGTAATGTTTTCAAGCGTGAGAGGGAAGATTATATTGAGGAAAGAAAGGGAGGGAAATTCAGTGTTGGCAAGCAAGTACGCTGGCTCAGGGGATTAAGATTGGGACTTACCCCAAACTACGAAGTAATAGGAGTACAAGACATTGACGATAATGCGCCTCAAACGGTAAAAGATATCGAAGGAAGCAACCAAAAATTAAGCCTGGAACTAAGCGCAAAGTTAGACAGACGGAATAGCCGTTTCTTTACTACCAAAGGTTATGAAATAACTTCAGCTTTAGAAGGCTCAGTCCTTGATGTTGACATAGTGAAATTTGTAATAAATGGCAAAAAATATCATACTGCTTTTAGCTTTCCCAATTGGGGCAAACATATCCTCTCATACGGAGGGACCTTTGGCATAGTAGAATCAACCACAGATGAAGGCGTACCGATCTTTGAACGACTATTTGCAGGGGGTACTAATTCCATACGGGGTTTTAGCTTCAGAGGTGTTGGGCCGATCGACTCTGCAAGTAAAGAACAAATCGGCGGCAAAGTATTAATAACTGGAACAACTGAATACACCATGCCTGTTTACAGTGACATGCTCAGAGGCGCATTTTTTGTTGATGTAGGAAAAGTCGACACTGATGTAAATGACATAAATTTCAACAACCTGCGTGCTTCACTGGGTTTCGGCTTCAGAGCACGTGTACCTTTTTTAGGAAACTCTGTTGTGTCTGTTGACTTTGGTTTCCCATTTGTAGATAAAGATTCTGATGATGAACAAACTATAACATTTAATATGGGTGGGAGTGGGATGTAAGGGAAAACCCTTTATTATCTGCTTCTATCGAAATCAGGAAAGGAAAGGAATTTACTATTATGAAAAATTTATTTGTAAGAACACCAATTATATGCTTAGTATTTGTTTTGCTTGCAAGTATCACCACAATGAATTTGAACCCCGTGAACGCCAATGCAGAAGGGTTTAAGATCGGCATAGTTGATGTAAGTGGGGTATTTGATAAGTACAATAAAAGAACTGATTTAGACCAGGGCCTGAAAGATTTAGAAAAAGAACTTCAAGATGAAATAAACAAGAAAAGGAAGGAAATGATAGATCTGAACGAAGAGACTCAGCTACTGGATTTAGGCAGTGAAACCAGAAGGAATAATGAAGATATGTTGGAAAGAAAAAATGTAGAATTGGAAGGTTATGCAAAATTTGCAGAAAGACAACTGCTTAAAAGATACAAAACTTTCTTCGAGCAAATCTACGGTGAAGTAGTAAAAATGGTTGAAGAAATCGGGGAGAGCGAGGGCTATGATCTTATTATCAAGAAAGAGGAGCCAGAGCTGAACAGCGGACAAATTTCTGATCTTCAATTTAAGATAGGCATTAGAACTGTATTATATCATTCAAAAGCCGTTGACATTACGGTAAGCGTAATTGAACATTTAAATTCGGAATATTCCAAAGAAAAAGAGAAGAAATAAAATTTGAACAACCAACAAAAAACAATCTCAAGAATAGTAGAGTATTCTGGAATAGGACTTTTTACCGGCGAGGGAGTTAAACTTCGCTTTAAACCTGCTCCAGCAAACACTGGCATAAAATTCATACGCACAGACATTGAAAGCCAACCAAAGGTGTCGGCAAATGTTGAAACACTCTCTGGCTCAAATCGGATGGTATCATTAGGAGAAGAGGGAGTCGGTGTAAAAAGTATAGAGCATGTAATGGCGGCTTTAGCCGGACTTGGTATCGATAATATAGAAATTGAAATAAACGGCAATGAAGTACCAGCAGGAGACGGCAGTTCTCTTGTATTTACACAACTGTTAAAAGGCACAGGAATTAAAACTCTTGAAGAGCCAAAAAATATTTTCTATCTACAGGAGGAATTAAAGGTAAGTGACGGCGACTCAAGTATACTAGCTGTACCATATGACAAAGGACTATCCCTTTCTTATATCCTTGATTTCAATGGTTCTTTCCTGAATAGACAATGTTTTGAAATTGAAATGACAGAAGATAATTTCAGCACGGAAATAGCACCTGCAAGGACTTTCGGGCTTTACACAATTATTGAAGAATACAGAAAGCGAGGATGGGGGAAAGGAGTAACTGACGAAAACAGTCTTATCTTGAATGAGGACGGCACAATAACAAAACCCTTGTCTATGGCCCCTGCTAACTTGCGGTTTCCAGATGAGTGTGTCAGGCATAAGATACTGGACATTATAGGCGATCTTTATCTGACTAATCTCACATTGCACGCTCGTATAGTTGCAACTAAATCAGGACACTATTTAAACACATGTATGGCAGAGAAGATTTTTGAAAGTTCTAAAAAGCAAGTACATAGTTAAGCCAAAGCACACCACATTAATTAATTTATTGTACAATCCAATTAACTTACGCCAAGGCTCATTATAATTTTCGTTTAGAATAAATTCTTTTTCGCATTAATTCCATTACTAATCTAATAAACACAAAACAAATGAAAATACATCCGACCGCCATAATTCACCCGAAAGCCATAATCGGTAAAGACGTCGAAATCGGACCCCTGTCTGTAATAGACAAAAACGTGAAAATTGGTGAAGGAAACATCATTAAGAACAATGTCACAATCACCGGCAATACCACTCTGGCCAGCAACAATGTAATATTCCACAACGCCGTGGTAGGTTCTGAGCCACAGGACTTAAAGTATTATGGTGAACAATCAAAACTCATAATTGGCAGCAACAATGTCATTCGGGAATGTGTCACAATCAATACCGGCACAGAAATAGGAGGAGGAGAAACACTTATTGGTAACAACAACCTTTTTATGTCATGTTCACATATAGCACATGATTGTATCATTGAAGACAGCGTCCTTGTTGCTAATGGTGTGCTTGTAGGTGGACATATAAAGATAGAAAAACATGCAAAATTAATGGGCCTTGCAGGTATACAACCTTTTGCTACCATTGGCCAACACTCATATGTGGGCGGGCTCACAAGAATTGTCCAGGATGTACCACCCTACATGATTGTAGAAGGAAACCCTGCCAAGGTACGAAAGGTTAATACAATAGGTTTGGAGAGAGCCGGGTTTCCACAGGATAGTATAGATGCCATAAAGGGAGCATTTAAGCAGCTGTTTCGTACAGAACAATTGAACAGAAGTCAGGTACTTTCTGAGTTAGAAAATCAGGAGAATTTGATGCCAGAAATAAAGGTATTAATAGATTTCTTTAGAAACGTTGATAAAGGAAAATTTGGTAGGTACAGAGAGTCTTTACGGTCAACATTAACAAATATATCATAAGAGATACAAGGCTTTGGAAAAATTAAAGATCGCAGTTATAGGAACAGGTCATCTCGGTAAAGAACATGCGCGAATCTATTCTGAGATACCGGAAGTAAGCCTTGTCGGGGTTGTAGACATTGACAAGAATACGGGTGAAGCAGTTGCACAGCGTTGTAATACCAAATATTATAGTTCATTCAAAGACATCTTAAACAAGGTTGATGCCGCCAGTGTCGCTGTTCCTACCAAGTCTCATTATGAAATCACCAAAGAACTGCTTAAAAACGGTATTCATGTATTAGTAGAGAAACCTATGACCGGAACCGTATCTGAGGCAGAAGATTTAATAAAATTAAGTAAAGAAACCTCTACAATATTGCAACCGGGTTACATAGAAAGATTTAATCCTGCTATAGAGGCAATCCAGAAACTTGATATTACTGTAAAATTCATAGAATGCCACAGGTTAAGTCCATTTACGTTCCGCTCTGCCGATATAGGCGTAGTCTTAGACTTGATGATTCATGATATAGACATTATACTGGACCTTTCCAAGTATAAAGTAAAAAAGATAGATGCTGTTGGTGTAGGTGTAATATCTGACAAAGAAGATATTGCAAATGCTCGCATCCAATTTGAAAATGGTTGCGTAGCAAACATCACGGCAAGCAGGGTTTCTTTCGAACCGATGAGAAGGATTCGTCTTTTCTCTGAAAATTCATATATATCGCTTGATTATCAAAAACAAGAAGCTCTTATTTACAAGAAATCTCCACAGTTAACCCTAAAATCTATTGATACTGAAAGTAAAGGCCTTTCAACCATTACAGATCTCAAGAACTTTTCATTTGGAGACATGTTAAAAATCGAACGAATAAAAATGAACAACCAGGAACCACTGAGAAAGGAACTGGAATCATTTATAGACTGTGTAAAAAACGGTAAACAGCCGGTTGTTTCCGGTGAAGATGGGATTAAGGCCATAAAAGCTGCTACAATCATAAATGAAGAAATTGATAAAAACTTAAAATTAGCGAATGTTAACTGTTAACAAACTGCACAGAAAAGGGTTTATACAATAATTATTCTTGACACAAATACAGTCTATTTGATATAAACATTGTCTTTCGCTTTTTAAATCGAGTAAACAAAAAGGAGTAGAATTTGCCAATAGTGAGTCTTCAGGAATTAGTTGATGCCGGTTTCCATTTCGGCCATAGGACCAGCCGCTGGAACCCAAAAATGAAACCTTATATTTTTGGGAAACGTAATTTAATTCACATAATCAACTTAAAGGAAACCGTAAGAGGTTTGATTACGGCTTGTAAATTTCTCAATAAGGTTTCCAGCAACAGAGAAGAAATCCTTTTTGTAGGTACAAAATGGCAGGCAAAGGATGCCATTGTCGCTGAAGCAAAACGCTCCAATATGCATTACGTTTGTGAACGATGGCTTGGTGGCACATTAACAAACTTTGAAACGATACGCAAACGATTGAAAAGACTGGAAGAACTTGAAGAAATGGAGAATAATGGTTCAATTCATAATTACAGCAAGAAGATGATTTCTTCGCTCACTCGCGAGAGAAATAAAATTACAAAGAACCTTGAAGGTATAAAGAATATGAACAAACTTCCTTCTGTTCTAGTCGTCGTAGACCCCAAGAAAGAACACATAGCAATTAAAGAAGCCATTAAGATGGGGATACCAACAATATGCCTGGCAGACTCAGATTGCGACCCGGATCTTATAGATATATGTGTACCGGGAAACGATGATGCTATCAGGGCAATAAGACTCTTCTTAAGTAAAACAGCAGATGCAGTATTAGAGGAACGACCTTCAGTAAAAACAGAAGAAGAGAACAAGGTCTTGCAAGAACAAGAAAGTGTTTAAATGTTTTTATCTTATCCTCGCGAAATAACATCTTGTAACAGTTAATATCACTCCTCAAAACAAGATCTTTATTATCAATAAAATTTAAAATATATATGGAGTTAAATTTCTATGACTATTGATGCATCCAGCGTAAGAGAATTAAGAGATCGTACGAGTGCAGGTTTCTTAGACTGTAAGAAAGCACTCGAAGAAGCAAATGGTGACTTTGAGAAAGCAGGTGAAATTCTAAGAAAGAAAGGGCTGGCCAAAGCCATCAAAAAGGGTTCGCGTGGAACTCCAGAGGGTAGAGTGGGCTCGTACATACACACTAACGGTAAAATAGGAGTTTTGATCGAGGTAAATTGTGAAACTGATTTTGTGGCCAAAAATGACGTCTTCGCTGACCTGATAAAGGACCTCTGCATGCAAGTGGCAGCAACCGACCCGACGGCCGTAAGCAGAGAAACCGTTCCTCAAGACATCATTGACAAAGAAAGAAAGGCATATAGCGAAGAATTCAAAGATAAACCTGACAATGTAAAGGAAAAAATAATTGACGGCAAAATGGAAAGCTTTTATAAAGAAGTCTGCCTTATTAATCAGCCTTTTGTAAAAGACAACGATCTGACAATAGAAGATTTATTAAAAAAAGCAATTGCAAAACTGGGAGAAAACATCAGAATTAACTGTTTTGCAAGATTCGCTATCGGAGAATAGTACCATTGTAATCAAAAGGCACAAACGCGTTCTTTTAAAAATTAGCGGCGAGGGATTCTGCTCAGAGAAATCATCAGTAATAGATAATTCAAAGTGCAACCTTATAGCAAGGGAAATCAGCAGTGCAAGAAAAGCTGGAGTTGAAATTGCCATAGTCGTGGGTGGCGGCAATATAATAAGGGGAGCGGAATTAAGTAAATCAGGCGTAGATCGCGCTCGGGCTGATCAGTTAGGCATGATTGCTACAAACATCAATGCAATCATCCTTCAGGATTCACTTAAAAAACTGAAAATACCGACAAGTGTTTTAAGTGCAATACAAATACAGAACATCGTAGAATCTTATACGGTACAAAAATGCCTGAGCCTTCTGGAAAAGAATTATGTCGTTATTATTGCAGGTGGGACAGGAAATCCTTATTTTACAACTGATACTGCCGCCGCATTAAGAGCAATAGAAATAGGCGCTGATGTTTTTCTTAAAGGGACAAAAGTTGACGGTGTGTATTCTGATGATCCGGTAACCAACCCAAGGGCAAAAAAGTACATTAAATTAGAATATATGGATGTACTGACAAGAAATCTCGGCGTAATGGACTCAACTGCTATATCTCTAAGTATGGAAAACAAACTTCCAATAATTGTGTTCAACTTCAGCAAAAAAGACAATATAAAGAAAGCTATAGCCGGTAATAAAATCGGCACGTATATAGGAAACGCCAAATGAGCTCGATAGAAATACAAACTGAGACAAAGAGAAAGATGGAAAAAACTCTTGAAATCATGAAAGATGAATTAAAGAGTATAAGGACGGGTAGAGCAACACCGGGTCTTGTTGAAAATCTTAAAATCAGTTGCTATGGTTCTCTCACGCCATTAAAACAACTTGCAAACATAGCTGCTCCGGAAGCACAATTAATCATCATAAGCCCTTACGATCCTTCCATTCTCAAGGACATAGAAAAAGCTATTTTACAATCAGAGCTGGGGTTAACAACCAATAGTGATGGAAAGGTCATTCGCATTCCCATACCACCATTGAGCGGTGATAGAAGAGAAAAAATAGTTACACAAATTAAAGAATTGACAGAAGAAAACAAGATATCTATCAGGAATATAAGACGCGAAGCAAACAAACATATTGATAAAGAAGAAAAAGATTCTAAATTGACTGAGGATGAGGCAAAAAAGGCAAAGGAGCAAATACAAAAACTTACACATGACAATGAAACAAAACTGAATGAACTTCTAAAACAGAAATCTGAGGAAATCTTAAGAATATAACAAATATTGGGGGCATAGCTCAGCTGGTAGAGCACCGCCCTTTTAAGGCGATTGTCGAAGGTTCGAGTCCTTCTGCCCTCATATGAATACTGCGGTAGTAAATTGTTCCGGCCCCATCGTCTAGCCTGGCCTAGGACACCGGGTTTTCATCCCGGCAACAGGGGTTCAAATCCCCTTGGGGTCAAATATTGAAAAGGCTTGTACTTAACTAAGTACAAGCCTTTTTTGCTTTCAGGGCAATTGGCAAACAGGAATAAATAAAGTATGACAAAACAGAATGAAACATTAAAATGGACACTAACAACTTTACAGTGTAAAGTGCCAAAAGATTCCTTTTCTAAAAAATTATGACAAGGAAAAAACCAGGAAAAGAAAATATATGTATTAATTGTTACAATCAGCATGGTTGTTTGACAGAGGAACCTTTGTGCCTGCTTATGAAACGTGAAGAAGACGAAAGGTCTCTTTCCGGGAAAAAACTTATGGAAAGGAGAGGTTTGCTCAAGGACTGTCAGTTATGCTTACATTTCAGGTTATGCTGGACTGATGAGGCTTACAAAAAGGCGGTTAAAAAGCAGTGAGAGACGAAAAGATTACATATTAATAACCTAAAAACAGAATACAACTAAATAGAGGAGAAATTATGAGAAAATTTCTTACCATATATATATTGATTACAATCGCAATGCTGTACTGTACCAGGGTTGAGGCCTTAGAATGGGAAACAGATTTCAAGAAAGCATCATCAACCGCCAAGGCTTCCGGTAAATACATTATGCTTGACTTCAGTGGATCAGACTGGTGCGGATGGTGTATAAAACTCGAAAAGGAAGTATTCTCTCAAGACGCCTTCAAGGATTTTGCGGAGAAAAACCTTGTTTGTGTATTAGTAGATTTTCCACGAAACAAGAAGCAGACCGGAGAACAGAAACAGCAAAACAGGGACTTAGCGACGAAGTACGGGATTCAAGGTTACCCAACTATTATCATTCTCGGTCCGCATGAAGAACCTGTCGCCATGACCGGATACCTGAAAGGCGGATCCAAGAACTATGTACAACACTTAAACGAAATCATCGAAAGGCATAGAGCGAAACAATAAAGGCAAATTCAGACTCGAAAAGATTATCACGAATAATAGTATTATTTTATTCATTCATGTTCCATAATGGTAATCCTGTTTCCTGATCAAACCCTCTCTCAAACTTTGGGCCATCTAAGACCTGAATAACTATCTCACAAGCAAAAACTATCGTTCCCGGTGCAAGATGACCTCCATAAGCATGGCCGTCCTTATCTGAAAATGTTACATGAGCGTGAACAATGGGGACACCATCCTTAATCGAAACATTTCCAACTAAATTTGTAATCTCAAGCGTTTGATCAAGTTCATAGAAATGATATTCACGTTCTTTTTGATTGTAATACCCTAATCTGGCTTTTTTCACAGCGCCCAATGCTTCAACCCAGCCCAGATGTATATCCCTATCAACACATATTCTGGTAATTTCTTCTAATAAATCTGCTCCGAATTCAAGCTTTCCCATGAACATCTTCACAGCTTTGACTTCACGTACTACGGCCATAATAATTTATCCTTTCAGTATTCAGGTTAACTTTTACAGCAATAAAACAACCTTGTGTCTAGAAATAATATTGCCGGGATGAAAAATATTATTAATGTGTAGGAGGGGGTTCAGTCCTAATTATCTTGATGGAATGTATTTCGTGACTTGCCGTAAGATTTTAATCTGTTCGGAACTATGCTTCGGTTTGTTCTTCATCAGGTTCTAAAATATCATGTTCTTCTTCTGCTCTTTTATACGATCTTCGAGTAAAATAGATGTATCCAATTGTTATTGTACCAATTATAGATGCAATTATTTTAAGTAAACTTTCTACTTCTTGTATCGGAGCAAATGCTTCTGCCACTTCCATATCAACCAGAAGGGCCCAGTTAATAAAATTAAGATTAAGTGGTGTATAAGCACTTAATACGGGGACACCCCGATAATCGGGGCAAATCCTTGTGCCAACATATCCTTCAAATGCCTCTCTTGTTGCTACTGTATCCACCTCTTTCAGAAGCACTGTAGGTTTAACAGAAAATCTTGAATTCGATCGCATAAGACCATCATCACCGACCAGGTACATTTCGCCGGTTTTTCCCAGGCCTGCTTTATGTGTCAATATGTCGTCCAGATGAGCGAAAGGAAGTTCTATTACTATCACACCTAATAAACTTTCAGCTTCAAAGACCGGAGCAGCAAAGAAAGCAGTAAAATCATTTACCTTGTCATTCCAGCTATAGTCTTCAAAACTCACGTCTTCCAACGCCAGTTTAAATATATGGGCAATATGATGATCCTTAAATTCTCCTATAAACAAATCTGTCCCGCTAAAATCCTCTCTCAACGCTGAAAATATTACGCTTCCATCCCTTTCAATAAAGAATATATTTGCATAGCCGTAATCAGCGACATAATATTCCATTAATGGTTGATAAATACTTTTTATTTTCAGAAATTGGGGACCATCAATACCATAAGCATGAAATGCACCGGATAACCGGGTAAAACCCTTGGCAATTACCGGATTCCTTGAAAGGACATCTATATCACCGTATCTATCGTTAAAATAATTCCAAATCTCATGCTTAAGGACATCCCTGGTAGTAATAAGATGCCTGAAGCACTCTGCTTTTAATGCCGCTTTATATTTGTTGTAACTTAGAAACGGTACGAATAGGAAAAAAGTTAAAAACGCAATTAAAATTGCTAATGTTGTCTTCTTTGCCATAAACCTGTGTAATTTAATTAACTATAAAAATAACGTTTTCTTCTGGATTAGTATTACTTGATTTCAGCTACCGCGATTGGTGCCCAATTCGTTGATAAATGGGTATGTGGGTGAATGTTAATATGTGGCAGTTAATAATATACATTTTTAACAGAATGTCAAGGCTTATGTTTACAATCTTTTTATTACCTACCCTTGATTTTTCGTCTGATTCATGATATTTTCAATAGCTGTTTTGTGCTTCATGAGAATCTGCAAAATGGCATAATTACAACATGATTAATAATAATCCAACAAATAGAAAGGAGACACCTTCAATGAAAGGGAGATTTAACAAAATATTACTCTTTACCACGTTGTGCCTTGGCCTCTTTATGGGGACAAAGAATACCGTTGCCGACTCTGTCAGGGCGGACGTTAACGCAACTTATGTACCAGGTTTCAACAGGTACTGTTTTCAGGTAACCAATGACGACCAGAATGAACCCGACCCAAAGTATCATACTGAACACATTGCATCAGTTACTATAAAATTTAACTCTAAGGATGCAACAGCGGCAGACCATAGATTCAGGGACAATGCTACAGGTCCAAAACTCTGGGACTCCAAAGTTACTATACGAGGTAAAGATCAACAAGTTGTCTGGACGTATGGCGGATACTTTGGCGCAGGTAGTAAAACTAAATTTACAGTTGACAAAACGGACGAAACTATCAAGCCGGGCAATCGTTCCAGTATCTTCAGTTTTATAGTTAACGGAGAAATTACTGTAACAGGGATTGAAACTGGCTATCAGGAATCACCGGGTTTTTTCAGAAGCCATTGCAAAATATCTAATCCATTCGGAGAAGGGTTATTAACCAACGACAATGATAAAGATTTCCTGAGAGACAAGGACGGCGACGGTATTGCAGACATTTTCGATGACAATCCGGACAGTACTAAGTGACAGATCTAGAAATCAGACGTGTTAAGGATAAGGGAGAGATACCGGGGCCTAAACGTGAGTTACTGGATGTTTATGAAGATGGTCTGAGTGAATACCGGAAAAAAAAGTGGCAAAAGGCCATAGACCTCTTCGAGAAAGCCCTGAAGATAGACCCCCATGACGGACCGTCCATAACGTATATAGAGAGATGTGGCCTATACACAGGAACCGCCTCCCGGGGACTGGGATGGTGTTTGTACACTGACAGCTAAGTAATGTACAGGAAGACCTTCTCTTGCTTCTGGTTTCCAGTTACTAGTATCAAACATTTTTCTTTACATCCTTTATCTTGATCCTGCCGTCTACCAGCAACTCTTTTTCAACTTTTGATAGTTTTTTTACCTTTGCTTCTATCTTCAACGCCAAACTCTTGTTTCCAATCTTCTTTTTCATGACCAGTTTTAAAGTGGCTTTTCCTCTTAAATATTTTGATCCTTTCTTGTTACTGCTTTTATGTTCTTCAAATCTTCTTCCTACATCAGTTGTTATGCCTGTATATAGTCGTCCATGTTTACATCTTATCAAATACAAAAACCAATTATTCACTTTATTGTTGCTCACAGCAAGTCCGGCCTATCATCACTGCAGGTTTAGCCGACTGTTAGTTCGGCAGTTAATCATGTTTAAAATGCACAAAAACCCTTCCATAATTTTTACTGTCCTTCTTAACACGATGATACTGCTTTTTTATTTCAGGGCGATCTAGAAAGCGCAGTACGGTTTTCTTCAACTGTCCGCTACCTTTTCCGGGAATGATTTCCACGAGGGCTATCCTTTTTTTATTGGCCTCCTCGATTATTCGACTGAGTTCTTTCTCAATCAAATTTCCATTTTTGCATATTTCATGCAGGTCCAGTTTCAGTTTTGCCATAAGATGTCTAATCAATAATACCTTCTTTGAATCATCTTTCTTTTCTCTTTAAGGTATCCGTTATTAAAATCAGCAACTATATTGAAGCATAGTTCACGTAACTGCCCTTCACTTCCGGTATATAAAGAACTATTATGAAAACTCTTAATCTTGGCGGTGTTTATTGCTATACCGACTAATTCTGCCGATAATTCTTCCAATTGTTTTATCACAATCGGTTGGGCTTTGATTCTTGGTATTATTGTATCTAATTCTTCAATTGCCCTGGTTATTAAAGAACTATCAAACCTGTCAATAATAGTTACGGAAAGCACATAACCGCCCTTAGCACTGCTATCGTCCGTAAGTTTTTTTACCACAACGTCAATTGCACAGTCAAGCTGAGAATAGGTTACTATAACATTACCAAGGTTTCCAAGCTCTTTGCCTATATAATTCTCAATTAAACCATTGATGTTTTCCTCGCCTCGAACGTATACCCCTGTCTTCACCTTAAAATCATCTTCCCCGCCTGCCTGCCCGTTATATACCGCCAATAAGCATACAACCATAAACCCTGTAATCGTTATGTATCTCATATCGTATTTGCCTTTCTGTGCAGATATGACAATTTATACACATCACAAAATAGTTTTCTGGAAAAAACCGAAAACTACTTTGCCCGAGTATAACTGCAACCAAGATTTGTTTTTTGAGAAAACCAAAAACCAAATCGGTTTTAGTATAGTAAAATGTGGAAATTTTGAAATTTATAATATCCTGTTAAAGAACAAAATCAAGAGGAAATGTGGTTTGAAGTGGAGAAGACTCGAAGTGTATTCTTTGATAATTTATTTAAGGCCGTTTTTAACGAAACAATCTATATATTTCTGGTCGGTTACCCGAATATGGTTAACCAACCAACTCTTTAAATCTTCAAGTATATCACATGCGATCTGGTAATCGCCGTTAATCACTCTGTCGAGATAAGCAATTGTTTTCACGGCAAAAACGCGGTGTTCTTCTTTGTGGGCTTGATACTCTGGATAATTGAACTTTACCATGTAAGTCTCCTCAGTCTTAAAATGTGTAAGTATGTGATCAGTCATTTCCCTTAATACTTCCTTTACTCCTTCCGGACTGTCATTGTTTTCCTTTACAATAGTAGCCTTATTAACAGTATCAATGAATTTTTTGTGATACTCATCAATTACTGATACACCCACGCAATATTTGTCATCCCATTCTATACCTATCATTTTTAATCGTAGCCTGTGTAAAATATAAAAACAATAGTGTAAACACTCTATTCTTAACAAAAATATGATATTAGTCATGGAGTGAGCAAAAAAAGGAAATCAGAGGAAGCAGTTGAACTTAAACAAGAATAATGATGAATTCACCACACCCGCCAAACAGCTCGTCGGGCAGAAAGGCGCATTTCACACAAAGGACACTCCCCGGACAAAAAGCGCTCCCCGGACTGGAAAGCGCCGAGGACAAGCGAGGACAAGCGAGGACAAGCGAGGACAAGAAAGAACGCAAAGGAAAACTAAAATATAGGTGAAAAGACGAAAGATATTGAACGCAGATATCCCCGCCTACCTGCCGGTAGGCAGGGATATTCACAGATGATAAAGCAGAAACTTAGTAAAAAATAATGTCACTTAAACATCAGAATACACTGCCTTGCAAATAGGGACAGCGCCTATTGTAGACATGAGTATCATATCTTGCTTCTATTTTTTTCTCTGCGCCCTCTGCGTTGAACCCTAAATCTACAATCTTCAATATTTCACCTGAGTTTCAGTATAACATTATTATCAAGCTCACCACCATGACAGTAAGCCAGTATGTCATCAGCTTTGCCCCCTGCATACTCTTCAGCATTTTTACTTGTTAACAGATTATGCTTCCCCAGTTCTATAATCCTCTGGTCCCTGACCTGATGGAACTCCAGCCTTGCTTCACTGCCATCAATCGTTATTGTCCTGAAGGCGTGCGGGTACTGAACAGTTGCGGGAGATGCAATATAATGGAGTCCATTAACGGTCTGAATCTTTGAGATGTGATGATGTCCAGTTAGACACGCCTTGACCTGAGGTGCACCTTCAAGAATAGTATTAACCTCCTGATAGTTCTTCAGGAGATATTTCTTCTTCCACTTTGGTATATCCCTGTTCCCCCATGTAGGAAGAAGGAGATGATGACCTAAAGTTACTATTTTATCATTAGGATACTTTGCAATCTCTTCCTTGATCCATTTGAGTTCCGCCTGTGGAATTTCACCGTTATCATGACCCTCTATAGTGGTGTCCAGGCCCAGTATCCTCAAACCCGGTACAGGTGATACACTCCATGAATAACTTCCTATGTCAAGCCCGTGACCTTTCATCTTTTCAGCATACTGCTCCTTCGATAGTGCGATTCCGGGAGGGATGGGAGATACCTCACGATTGCCGAACTGGGCAAAGTAAGGAATCTTAACACCTGACATGATATCCATAAACTCATCGAATCCTTTTGTGCCGGGGTCTGTGTTGTTAATATTGTCACCGCCAAAGAGGATAAAATCTACATCGTCCACCTCGTTTATCTGATCTATTATATCCCTGAAGATATTAAAGCTTTCCTCAACTAGGGCAGTACCATTCTTTCCTGTAAATGTAACATGGGTATCTGTAATATGGGCAAGCTTGATGTTCATCTTCCTTCCGGCCTCTGCCTCATCATCCTTCTTCGACGCAGTCGTACATCCTGCAAAGTTTCCAACCAGTACACCACCTATGAAGACGGCCTGACCAACGGCAAGACCGCGTCTCACAAAATCTCTCCTGCTTAATCCTCTCTCTAATCGAGTAGTTGTATCCTGTACTGTCTCATCTTTCATTTTACAGCCCCCCATTATCTTGTTTGGCTCATATTTTCCAGATAGCCCTTTATCTTCTCCGCCTCTTCTGCTGATATAAATTTTCCGGCCTCTTTTGTATCGTGCATATAGTTGATTATGCTTGCCCACTGTTCCGAGGTATAAGGATAGGAGTCAATGACCGGCAGTTCATGACAGAGGGAACATTTAACCTGGTAAAGCTCCTGGCTGACTAAATCCACCTCTTCCTTATGCAACTCCTTTTTGTATAATCCCTCTTTACGCAGATCCTTTGTCACCGTTGTCGTACAGCCGGAAATAATCTGCTGAATAAGAAGCAGGAAAACTACCAAAATTGTGTAAACATTACAACGTGTCTTCATTTTCCAATCCCTCAATTCCTCTGACAAGTCCCGGTTCGGACATACTCCTTAAACCGATTAATTCCGGGTTGGCTACCCCCTTATGCTGAATCAAGACTTTAAACACATCACCCATCCCGCCCGGAAGAAAAAGGTTCTTTATTGTCAGGAGCTTGCCGATATCTCCCTGTACCTTATTCATCTTATCAAGAATGCCAAGTGCTATTAAGAACCTTGATTGTCTTGTAAAACCGGTTGTGCTTAATCCACATCTGCTTCCTGCCTCCATTAAACTGCTGAAATTTACGTGAGATGTTATATCCTGACTACCAACTCTTTCATACGGATTCTCACTTGTAGTATGCTCGTAATAACACATCAATGTCCCTCTGTGCCTTTGTTCAGAATAAAGATCTTCGGCAAGGTATCCATAGTCTATCGTAATAACAAAACCCCTCTTTAAGTAACGGGATATATTCTTTACCCAATCCAGTACCTTCAGATTCACCTCTGCCCTTTGCCCCTCTTTTAAACTTATTTTAGACTTTGCAAAATAATCTTCCAATGCCGGATCGGACAGATCATCAATTACCTCACAGAACTTATCGTCCTTAATTGTTACATATATTTCTTTCAGGCAATTATTCTCTACCACCACCTGATGTACCGGAAGAGAGTCAACGAATTCGTTTGATAAAAAGCTCCCTATAACAGGCTCAAACGAAAAACCGTCTTCAGAGAGAGATTCCCACGATACTTTATCCTCCAGTCCCTTCAAGGTACTGGATTGTCTCTCAATAAGATTTTGGCTTATCTCTACTATTTTATAATCAACCTCCTCGAAGAATTCGGGGAATTTCTTTTTTATAAAATTAATTATGTCATAACAAAACCTGCCCTTACCAGCTCCCATCTCTACTACCGTAAACCGGCCTTTCCCCATCAGCCGCCACATCTGTTCCAGCTGTCTGGCAATAAGCTCACCAAATACCGGATGAACATCTGAGCTTGTGTAATAGTCACCCTTTTTGCCTATCTTCTCCTTCCCGGAAGTGTAGTATCCATGTTCGGGATGATAAAGTGCCAATTCCATAAAATCAGCAAACGTTATCTTCCCTCTCTTATTTATCAAGTCTACAATCTCTTTCTTTAGAGCCGGAATTTCCATAACAAAATGGTATCAGAAACAGTATACATTTTCTAAGACATAATCTGAGAATTTGGATTTTTCTAATGTAGTTTCCTTATTGGGCAAAGGAACTAAATTGACGTGATAATTGTTGTTAATACAAGAGGAAGAAAGCTATTATCCAACCAATAAGTAGTCAAAAAAGGAGGGTAAGAAGATGCGTAGACTAATGACATATACAATGTTAGCCTTCTTTTTAGGAGCTTTTATATTTGGGCTTAATGCATTTGCAGGAAAGTCTGTTGATTGGCCAGGTTACGCCGGAGGTTCAAGCCTCGCAGTAATTGAAGGTACAATCAAGAGTATTGATCTTGAAAAGAATGAAATCTGTTTTGAAAAATGCGAATTGCTGGGTGATGCACCATTAATGGTCACTGAGGAAACAGCTTGCTATATAGGAGATGAAATGACAAATATAACGTCAATAAGAGGCGGTACTGAATTTAAGACATCAGACAAATTTGACATTACTGATCTTGAAGCAGGTGACTATGTAAAATGCAACTATTCAAAGAGAGATGGAAAGTACGAAGCAGTAAGGATTATTTATACCACTCCGTTTCTCAATATATCGGGTGGGCTTATTTTGTTTATGCAGAAGGTTTCATAATATATTGGGATTAATATTTCTGTACGTTATCAGGCAAATTTAGTAACATACCTCCTTTCCGCAGGACTACAAGAAGGAGTAATTTATTATGAAACTTACCATTCTCGGTTCGGGAACAGGTATCGTTACGGCAAGGAGAGGCTCTTCCGGCTATCTTATAAACATTGCCAACAAGACACTGCTGCTTGACAGCGGCTCAGGAACCTTAAAGAAGATTGCAGAGGCGTCTGTAAACTTCAAAGACATTGACTATGCAATCTACACACATTTCCATCCGGACCATGTTACAGACCTTATTTCACTCCTGTTTGCACTGAGGATTCCCAGCAACTACAAGGGCAAAGATCTGACAGTAATCGGCCCTGCAGGTATGAAGGAATTTCACCGAAAACTGACTAAAGTATTTAACTATTTCATCGAGGCCAGGGGATACGATCTTACCGTCAATGAATTACCGGGAGGTCATCTTGACTTTGGAGACTTCAGGCTTACTTCAAGCCTGATCAATCATCACGAGGGCAGTCTCGCATACCGTATCGATTCAAAAGACGGAAAAAGCCTCGTATATTCCGGTGATACGGATTACTGCGAAAGCATTGTCGACCTGGCACGTGACGTAGACGTGCTGTTGCTGGAATGTTCCTACCCCGAACACATAAAGGTGGACGGCCATCTGAACTCAACACTTGCAGGAAGGATAGCAAGGGAATCGAACTGTAAGAAACTTGTACTGACACACTTTTACCCAATCTGTGATGATTATGATATTTCAGGTCAATGCAAAGAGGAATTTAACGGAGAGGTGGTATTAGCTGAGGACCTGATGACTATTGAGGTTTAAAATTATAGTAGTCAATTTCTCCCCTAAGAAACGGTCCTGACCGGCGCTTCCAGTCCCTGCTCGATCATCCATTCAGGAAGTTCAGGTTTTCTGGTTTTGTCCTTTTTGATAAACGGACTTAATAACAATCTGAAAATATCTGTGACCGTCATATACCGGCCAAACTTGCGAAGGAGCTTGAATGTGGCTATGGGACGACGGAGTATCAGGTAACCAAACAACTGCTTATATCCCTTTATCCTTGCCTGCTGAATCACTTCACTCGGAAGAATTGTTGGATCGATGTCTGAACACTTAAACCACTTATGCCAGTCGCGTTCATCATCAATAATACCCCTTTCCACATATTCCTGCCATAGCGGAGTTCCACGGTAAGCGCATAACCGGCTAAAGCTAAATGTGTCGAGTCTAAGCCGGGCGGCAAATCGAAAACTCTCCAGAATATCTTCAAAGGTTTCATCCGGCGAGCCGACCAGAAAAAAGCCGTGCGTCGTTTCAACTCCGTCTTTTTTGGCTTGCTTTACGGCATATTCTATCTGTTCAAGGGTTTGGTTCTTTTTCAGGCGGTCGAGTACTTTCTTTGTTCCGGCTTCCACGCCAAAGGCAAGAAAAGTACAGTTAGCCTTTACCATCAATGGGAGTTCCTCTACAGCCACCGAATCAACTCTGCCCTCACATCCCCAATGAAACTCCAGTTTTTTGTCGATGATACCGTTGCAAATGGTTTCTATGCGTTTACGCTGCATCAGGAAATGGTCGTCGGTCAGGTAGATTGATCTGTAGCCTTCATCATGCAACTGCTGCATTTCGCCCAGGACATGCCCCGGTGAGCGGTTCCTCCACTTGCCACGTGCGAGGGATGGAATGTCGCAATAAATACATTTGAAAGGGCAGCCGCGTGTGGTTTGCATGGTGCAAAAACGATCGAGAGAAAGAACTGCCGGCACATCCATTGGCATCGACTCGATGTATTCGATGGGTAAGCTTTTCCGGTCGGGATAAGGAAACTGATCAAGGTCTCCGATCAGGGGACGGTCAGGGTTATGGACCACTTCACCATTGGATCGCCAGGTAAGGCCGCCGACTACTTTCAGATTATCCAGGTTGTCGAGGTACTCAGGAATCAGCTCTTCACCTTCCCCCCTGCCAACGCAATCAATGTATGGCGCATCTTTCAGTATCTTAACCGCATTCACCGTTGCAAAAGCACCTCCGATAATAATGGGTGTATTTGGCGCCGCCTTCTTCAGCCTTTGCGCCATACTCTTCACAAGAAGGTAACAAGTAGTTGAAAGAAATGAAAGGACAATTACATCAGGTTTTTCATCTTTCACGGCCTGCTCGATGTGCTCTTCTTTCATCTGTGGATGGCAGGTATCGAACATGGTTACCTCGTGTCCGTGACTGCGGATTATCGGTGCCAGTGTCTGAATGCCAAGTGGCGGGAAAGCCATCACCTCAATCCGATCACTGTTTCCTGCTCTCCTGAGTTTTTCAGGAAGAATGTTGTAATAATCCTCGTCTCGGATGTAAATGAGGTAAATTTTCATGAACTAATCTTTTGATTCATAGATGGTAAAAGCGAGCAAAATATGAGCCCTTTCCATAAACTATGTGTTCCGTATTATGCCCTAAGCAGAAAATGAGTTGGACTCCTTCCGAAAGGAAGGACCTATCCTGCTTCATGTTCTTTTTGCTTTTTTGGGTGTTCTGACTCTGAATATTTATCAGGATTTTCGTTATATGCGTTTGCACAACCCTCACAGCATAAATGAACGGTCTTTCCATCGTGTTCCACATCTTTCTGCTGCCCCTTACTGTCTGCGGCTTGTCCGCAAACCGGACAATCATTACCGGAACTTTCAGCAGCAGCAACTTCCATGATGCCGCCCTTTGTACCATCATTACTACCGTCATTCTCAACCTTCTCAATACCACAGCAACTGTTGGCAAATACCGGATTGCCAGAGTTAAAAGCCACTAACAAAAATGCAATAACGACAGCACCCATTAAAATTCCCATACGCTTCATAATACCTCTCCTTCTTTTGAAAATATAAATATTGACTAAATTTCACGTAAATCTAAATTGCTATAAACGTATAATAATCAACATAGAATATGCCTGATTAGTTCCCTAATTTCAAGCAAATAAATCTACTTAGCCTAAACACCCTATTCCTTAATTTCTTAACATCACATCACATATATATACATCAAAATGTTTTATTTGCATTCTCTGCCTGTTTCTGTAAAATTACATTTCATTTTTCACATAATCCTTGAACAGTACAATTAACAGAAAGGCAGTTTCTATTAAATGGAAAAGGTTAAATTAACCATTAACGATAAGACTTACGAAGCGGAGCAGGGCAAAACAATACTGGAAGTAGCCAGGGAAAATGACATATCGATTCCGACTCTCTGCCATGATAAACGCCTCGATCCATATGGTGGGTGCAGAATATGTCTGGTCGAAGTCAAAGGGGCAAGACAGCTACTGCCATCATGCATATCCAAAATCAATGAAGGCATGGTCGTACATACAGAATCTGAAGATGTACGCAGGACGAGGAAAGGGGTCATGGAATATATTCTGTCAGACCATCCACTTGACTGTATGACCTGCGAGGCTACAGGCTGCTGCGAGCTTCAGAATGTCGCATATTCCATGGGCATCAAGGGAGAGAAATTCAGGAGTAGTGAAAAAAGAGGCGGAGAACTCCAGGACAAGAACGAGCTTATTTACAGGGAAACACCCAAGTGTATAAGGTGCGGGCGCTGTGTAAGGATATGTGATGAAGTAACGCAGGAACACGCAATAGAGTTTGGAGGCAGAGGATTCCAAATGTGGGTTGCTACTCCTTTTGGTGAGTCGATGCTGGATGGTCCGTGCGTCTTTTGCGGACAATGTGTATCCACGTGTCCGGTAGGCGCCATACGTGAGAAACAGGCAATGGGCAGAGGCCGTCCCTATCAGGTAAAAAAGGTTAGATCAACATGCGGCTACTGCAGTATCGGATGTCAGATTGATATCCACGTCGATCATCAGGGAATAAGCAAAATAACCTCGGAAGTGGGATCTACACCAAACAACGGTAACCTCTGCATGAAGGGCAGATTCGCCTATGACTTCATAGACCATCCGGACAGGCTTGATACCCCGATGGTCAGAAGGAATGGAAATCTTGAGAAGGCAAGTTGGGAAGAGGCATATAGCGTTATTTCCAAAAAACTGAAAGGTATAAAATCAAAACATGGAAAAGACTCCATATCATTTATAGGTTCAGGACGGTGTACGAACGAAGAGAACTACCTGATGCAGAAATTCGCAAGGGCCGCAATCGGTACTAATAATATTGACCAGTCAGAAACGGAATGCCACTCCCCAACCTTAAACGCCCTGAGAAGTACTCTTGGCCTGAGCACTACAACAAATTCAATCGAGGAAATCTCAAAATCCGATGTGATATTTGTGATTGGAGCTAATGTTACAGAATCGCATCCCATAATAGGGTTAGAGATAAAGAAGGCAGTGCAAAATGGAAAAACTCTGATTGTCGCTGACACGCGCAGGATTTGGCTGGAAAGGATCGCAAACACCTTCTTAAATACTCAACCCGGAACAGATACCATTCTCATCAACACCATGATTAACGTGATCATCGAGGAAAAACTCCATGATGAAAAGTTTATAGAAAAGAAGACAGAGAAGTTTAACACGCTTAAAAAGGCTGTTGCTAAAGATGATATTGAGAAAACCGTAAAACTAACCGGTATATCCGAGGAAACAATCAGGGAAGCCGCCAGAATCTATGCAAACGCAGAGAACGCCATAATATTATATGGAAATGGTATAACACAACACAGGTCTGGTATTGATAATGTAAAAAGCCTTGTAAACCTCGCCTTATTGACTGGTAATATTGGTAAGGAATGCGCGGGGATATACCCGCTCCTGGGTCAGAACAATGGCCAGGGAGCTTTCAACATGGGCGCTATACCTGATTTCTACACGGATTTCCAGCCTGTCTCAGATAATACGGTTCGCAAGAGATTCGAGAAGATTTACAAAACCTCATTACCTAAAAATAAGGGCCTGCAAATCAGGGAGATGTTTAATAGCGCACAAAAAGGGGAGGTCAAGGCGATGTATGTTATGGGCGCCGATCCCCTGATGAGTGAACCTGATACAACAAAGGTAAAGAAGGCACTAAATAAACTGGAGCTATTGATAGTACAGGATATATTTATGTCAAATACGGCTCAATATGCTGACGTAATATTACCGGCAGCCTGTTTTGCTGAGAAAGATGGTACGTTTACTAATATTGAAAGACGAGTACAGAGGATAAAAAAGAGTGTTGAGCCACCGGGCAAAGCAAAAGCGGATTGGAATATAATATCTGAACTCTCCACTTACCTGGGATATCCAATGAATTATGATTCACCGGAAGCCGTATGGGAGGAGATCAGGAAGGTTTCACCTAACTTTGCCGGAATCAATTATTACAGACTCGAAAGCGGTGGAATTCAGTGGCCATGTCCAAAAGCCGATCACCCCGGTACAAAATTTCTGTACGAGAAAAAGTTCCTCAATGGAAAAGCAACATTTTCCACAACAGAAAACAAACCATCTCTTGAGAAAACTGACAAGAGTTACCCGTTTATTCTCAGCACAGGACGCACGCTTTATCATTTTAACAGTGGCACCATGACTCACAGGGCAAAGGGAAGCATACAAAAGCAACCTTATCCATTTGTAGAAATATCACAGAAAGATGCCGATGATGCCGGAATAGAAGATGGGGAAATGGTCAGGATAACGACTAAACGCGGACAGATTTCTCTCGCAGCTAATATCACAAACAGGGTAATGTCAAAACAAGTCTGGATCCCATTCCACTTCATAAGCGCTCCGGCAAACTTACTTACAAAAGATCCCATCAGCACTTCACGTACGAACGGCAATTCACACCTGATGCCCGAATACAAAACCTGTGCGGCTAAAGTAGAAAAAGCATAATAGTAGGCAATAGAGACGTAAAAAGTTAAAAATCACAGCTCTTCAAAGTCGCCCGCCTGCCTAAAGAAAGAATAAAGAAAGAAGTAAAACCATTTTATGAAAGAATATGACTTATTGATTATTGGAGGCGGACCCGGAGGTTATGTTGCGGCGATTAAGGGTGCACAACTGGGGCTGAGTGTAGGACTGGTAGAAAGGGATAAAGTCGGAGGGGTCTGCCTGCACAAAGGTTGTATACCCACAAAGGCCCTGATTCAATCAACACATTTATACGAACTATGCAAAAGGAGCAAAGAGTACGGTGTAGTTACAGAAGGTGTCAGTGCAGATTTCAGTAAATTCCACAAACGAAAGAGAACAATAGTAACCAGACTATTTGGCGGTATCGAACGCCTGCTCAAGAAAAACAAGATAGACCTGCTAAAGGGCACAGGTCAAATAATATCTCCCGATAAAGTTCTCGTCAAGGAAGGCGATAAAATCAAAGAGGAAATATCTGCAAAGAATATAATTATCGCTACCGGTTCTTCTCCAATGGTTTTTGACGGCTTACCCTATGATAAAAAGAACGTATTGACGAGTGATGATATTCTGGAATTGGAAGAGATACCATCTTCACTCCTGATTATCGGGGGAGGCGCTATGGGAGTGGAATTTGCTTACATCTATAATGCACTTGGAAGTAAGGTAACAGTGATAGAGATGATGGACGAAATCCTTCCGACAAATGACAAAGATGTAGGGAATGCATTGAGAAAGAGTCTTTCGAAGAAAGGTGTAAATTTT
>CAJXKT010000011.1 GCA_913055705.1 uncultured bacterium | reverse complement strand
GGATTTGTAAAGAAATAAATGTGTCTTAAGTATGAACATTGATGCTGGCAGAAAATGGAGAGAGAACGTGATATTTCAGTTTTTCGCAGCAGAAACTGATTAATACGTAAATCCCTTTAGTTAAAAGAAAATTAATTTTTGTTGCTTGTTGAAATAAAATTATATATATTTGTTTTTACATTTTTCTTAAATTTATAACTTTTTAACAAAGACTGAGTCAAAAAATCCCACAAAATATGGTTTTCTTTAAATGGCCAACCAACATCCATGTAATGTAATGAATCTTACTTAACTTTAATGATTTAATGGGTATGAAAGTTTTCGGGTAGGAGATAATTATGGAAACTACGAAACAGGATAGATGCAATACTTCCGAGACAGGAGAAAACATGTGTATTAGCTTCTCTCGCAGGCATTTTTTTTCTCTGGCTGGCTGGGGTATGTTTTTTGCCGCAATGTTGGGATTTCTGTCACAAATTTTTGGATATAAAGGTTTCTTTTATCCCAGGGTACTTTTTGAGCCCTCACCAAGATTTACTATAGGAAAACCCGATGATTTTCCGCAAATTTCAGTGACTAAATTAAAGGAGAGGAGGGTATTTATTGTACGCAGTGGCAACATCTTTCAGGCTATTTCCGTGGTATGCACACATCTGGGATGTGCGGTTGAATTCTCTAAGGCTAAGGGTATCTTTGAGTGTCCGTGTCATGGAAGTAAGTACTATCGAACAGGTGAAAACTTTGCCGGCCCTGCACCAAGACCTTTAGCTCATTTTGAAATGTCTGTTGATCACAGCGGCAGATTGATTGTGAACAAAAGTAAGGTTGTACCGACAGAAACTGAGTTAATTGTATAAAAATGGATTGAGGAATTTTCTAATTCCTGAATTCCTAAATCGCAAATTAGAATTTAATAGACAGATAACAGGTTTATGGAACAAACAACTATTCCGACACAAGTCGAAAGGGTGCAACTCGATTCTGATTGGTTAGAGCAAAATATTCGCTGCCAACATCGGTGCCCTGCACACATGGACGTGCCCGGTTACATACGTCTGATTAATCAAGGTAAATATCTGGAATCATACAAATTAATGCTGGAAACCAATCCGTTTCCTGCCGTTTGTGGATATATATGCGCACGCCCATGTGAGTCGATGTGTAAACGTGGTGATTTTGACAACCCGGTGGCAATTGACAATTTAAAACGATTTGTCACAGACCATATTTACAAAAACAAAATAAATGTTCCTCCTCCAAATATAAAACGAAAAGAAGAAAAGGTTGCCATAATTGGAGCCGGCCCTGCCGGATTAACGGCCGCTAACAACCTTGCAGGCATGGGATACAATGTAACTGTTTTTGAAAAAGAATCTGTGGTAGGCGGAATGATGATGTGGGCGATCCCGTCATATAGGCTCCCTCGTGAGCAGATTATGTCTGATGTAAATAATATAAGAGCAAGGGGTGTTGAGATAAGAACAAACACCCCTATTGGAAGTCCGGGAATGACGATTTCTGATATATTCGATCAGGGATACAAAGCTGTATTTATTGCTGCAGGCGCTCAAAAGGTAAGAAAGCTCGGGATTCCCGGGGAAGACGGAGAGGGGGTTCTGGATTGCCTTGAATTTCTGAAACAAGTGAGTCTTGGCGTTTTTAGAAGTCTGGGAAAGAAGGTGGTGGTAGTTGGTGGCGGAAACGTTGCAATGGATACTGCGAGAACTGCTGCACGGTTTTCTCAGACCCCTGGATATGATCTTGGCTATGAGAATACAGAGATGGATAGTGCACGAATGGCTGTTCGTCTGGGAGCGCAGGAGGTACACGTTGTATGCCTGGAATCTAAAGAAGAGATGCCTGCACACGAGCATGAGGTAGATGGAGCAACGGAAGAGGGTGTAATACTTCATCCGTCTAAAGGCCCGAAGGGAATCCTTTTAGAAAATAACAGGGTAGTGGGACTGGAAACTATAGATGTTAAATCTGTTTTTGATAGTAACGGCAGGTTTAATCCTACATTTATAGAAGGTAGTGAAAGTACTATCTCAGCAGATTCAGTGATACTTGCGGTTGGTCAGACTGCTGACACATCCTGGCTGGACGGACACCCTGAGATAAAGGTAACACCGCGAGGCACAATAAAGATTGATGATGAAACTCTTGCAACTACGCGACCCGGTGTTTTTGCTGGCGGTGATATTGCCTACGGTCCCAGGATAGTAATCGAAGCAATTGGAAATGGCACACAGGCCGCAAGATCCATCGATAGATATATAAGAGGAGAAGATCTTCGAGAACCTAAGAAGAAGGTTTGGGTTACGCTTTCAGATGGCAAATTCAACTCACGTGAAGCAAACTATGACACAGTTCCTCGCACAGAGATGCCGATGTTACCCGCAGAAGAGAGGCAAGGATCATTTGATATGGTAGAACTTGGCCTTACTGAGGAACAAGTGAAGATAGAATCTTCACGTTGCCTTAAATGTGACCTTACTATTGATGTGGAGACAAAAGACTGCATCCTCTGCGGCAGATGCACCTTGGTATGCCCGATGGGAGCGCTGAGGGTGGTGGATGCACAAGATGAAACTAAAGTGTACGCGCCCTCGGTTAGTGAAGACGGCCTTGTAATAAAATATTCTGACAAATGCATTCGTTGCGGTAATTGCAAGGATTGTCCTGTAAGTGTAATAACCATGAAACGTGTGCTTTGGGAACCTAATGAAGAAATTAATAAAAAGCTGGGAAACAGCGAGTATTAAGAGAATAGATTTCTATAACTAATGTGGATATAAAGTAAAGGTAGTGCGAAGGAAAGGATAAACAAATGAAAATCCCGGATCTAAAAAAGAAGTTACCGGATCTAAAAAAGAAGTTAATGGTCTCTGTAAATGAAATCTGGAGGACTGTATTTCGCCATGGTTTCAAAGATACTCCCAGAAACAGGGCCCTTATAATAATAAGCAATGTGTGGCTGCATTTGCATCCGACACAGGTTCGGGAGCATGGTACAAAAATCCGTTTTACCTGGTGTATGGGCGGTATTACTTTCTTTGTATTCCTGTTTGAATTAGTTACGGGAATTTTGTTAATGTACTATTATACTCCTGATGTAAACAAAGCTTATGCGGATATTGCGGATTTGATGTATGTGGTACCTTATGGAAGGTTATTGAGGAATACCCACAGATGGGGTGCACACGCTATGGTGATTACGGTGAGTATACACATGCTGCGTGTATTTTTATCAGGTTCATATAAAGCACCCAGGCAATTTAACTGGGTGATAGGAGTGTTATTATTATTACTAACATTCTTATTGAGTTTTACAGGATACCTGCTGCCCTGGGACCAGCTTGGATATTGGGCTATCACAGTAGGTATGAATATGGGGAGAGCAACACCATTTTTAGGTTATGAGGGACCATTTGCAAATTTATTGGGTATGACAATAAACAATGACATCCGTTTTGCTTTGATTGGAGGAACAACGATAGGAGCCCCCGCTTTGTTACGGGCTTATGTATGGCATTGTGTCGCAATACCACTGATAGCCGCAGCATTGATGATGATTCACTTCTGGAGAATACGTAAAGACGGCGGTATTTCAGGGCGGTTATAATTAATTTGCAAATAAATATTAGTATTTGAAAATATTTTTATTTTAAGGAGTATGTCCATGGAAATCAGGCGACACGAAGGAGAGCTTGCTGAATTGAAAGATGACAGGGTATTTACATGGCCTAACCTTGTTGTTAAAGAGTTCCTGGCTGCTATTCTTGTTACGATAGGAATACTTTTTTATTCATTTTATGTGGATGCTCCGCTTAGTGAATTAGCAGATCCGGCACATGCCGAAAATCCGGCAAAGGCACCATGGTATTTTGCAGGTTTACAAGAACAATTGGTATACTTTGATCCATGGTATGCCGGAGTAGTGCTTCCGAGCTTAATTGTTGTGGGACTGATACTTCTGCCGTATCTGGATAACAACCCAAAGGGGAACGGTTACTTTACGTTTAGAGAGCGGAAGTTTGCTATAGTGGTTTTTCTCTCAGGCTACGTGTTCTGGTATTTACTGGTATACGTTGGCACTGTCCTGAGAGGACCTTACTGGACATTCTTCTGGCCATGGCAGGAGTGGACGCACAGTTTCCCTGCACCGGCACCACTCCATAATCTACCATTACCCTTGGGGATTGCACTTTTAGTCGGGTTTTATACTGTGGGACTTGCCTTCCCTTTATTTATTAAGAACGGATCCTTTTTTAGTAATCTTGGCATCATACGGTATGCCATTACAATGGGACTTCTTCTAACAATGATCGGCACTGCGGGAAAGATACTACTGAGGCTTGCATTTAATATCAAATACATTATAGCGACCCCATGGATAAACATATGATTAATTTCGAAATTTATAAACGATTATTTACAGAGAGAGTAGGTGATTTGTGAGCATACGAGGAGTAATATTTTTTTTCTCTAGTGCCCTGTTACTTTTAATTATAGGTATGTGGATTAATGTTGAGCATGATCCGGAATGGACAAAATATCAAAAGAAATATTACAAAGAACATGCGCTAAAGACAGAGAAAGAGTATGCTGCTGCATCTGAAGAAGAAAAAGAGTCGCTTGGCAAGGAGTTGGCATTCTTGAAGAAACCTGTATATGAAGTTAAGCAGATTCTCTTGAAAGGCAAAGCCTTGTGGTCGGAAGGAGGAAATGGAGACAGGGTGGACAGGTGCATGACTTGTCATATGGGGATAAACAGGGTGGACAGTATTTCTGAAGAGCAGCCTTTCTCAAGTCATCCGAGGTGGGAGGTTTATCTTAAAAATCATCCACCTGAGACTTTTGGTTGTGTACTGTGTCACGAAGGACAGCCAAGAGCAGTGACAAAAACGGAAAAAGCGCATGGTGAGGTTAAACATTGGCTAACACCTATGAACAGAGGTAAGCTGGCACAATCCTCGTGTATAAAATGTCATGAAAAGAATATAGAACTGGTTGGCGCTGAAGAACTTTGGAAGGGAATAAAGTTATTTGAAGAATTGAGATGTTTTGGCTGCCATACAACAGAAGGGTTTGGCAATGATGAGCATAGTATCATTGCCCCTGACTTGACGCAAATCGGAACCAGGGTTAACATCACATGGCTGGTAGAGTGGCTGATGATGCCCAAGAAATTCAGGCCAAGCACAAGGATGCCTGATTTTATTTTGACAAAAAAGGAGGCTGTATCCATAGCAACATATCTCTGGCAAAATTCAGAAGGATTTTTCCCGGAAATGCCGAGAGAATTTGATGAAGATATGATAGATGAGGGCTACTCAATTTTTGAGAGTGTAGGGTGTCTGGCGTGCCACAGCGATGTGGAGGAAGACGGTAAAATACACGGCCCTAATCTTGCGCGAATCGGAGAGGTTATGAAATATGAATGGCTGGTTAGCTGGCTGTTAGACCCAAGGGCCCATTCACCAAAGACAAGCATGCCTGATCTCAGGCTCGATAACGAGAGCGCAAGGCTTTTGGCAACGTATTTGACAACTTTAACAAGCGAAGGGTACAAAGAGGAAACGGAAGAATATAAATGGCTGGACAATCCGGAAGTGGCAAAAGAGGGAGAAGAACTGATTATAAAATATGGCTGTTCCGGATGTCATAATATAAAGGGGATGGAGGAACAGGGCAAGATAGGTGCAGAATTGACGGAAATAGGCTCCAAGAATATACAATTCTTTGATTTTGGTTCTGAAGAAAAAGTTGGCCGTTTTGGTTCTTTGGAGAAGGAAATACTCAGCCTTGTTGGACTGGAGGATGCAGAAAAGAATGTAGGGAAGGCAAGACATACCTGGATAAAGGCAAAGTTGGGTAAACCGAGACAATTTGATGAAAAAAATTCAATAATGCCTGACTTCCGGTTGAATGAGGAGGAGATAGAGGCGTTGTCCGTATTATTAACGGGTTTAAAGAAAGAGAAACTGGAGAAGAGCTATGTGTATAAATCATCAGAAAAAGAGAAGTGCATTGCAGAAGGCAACAGAGTTCTGGAGAAATACAATTGCATGGGATGTCACCAGTTTACAATAGACACATTGTATTTGAAGAATGGAAATCGTTTAGAAGGCATGGTTAAGCTCGAGGAAGAAGATAGCTTGTTTTTCCAGTTATGGAGGGATAACGAGAAACTGGAACGAAAAGCCGGGGATACGGTGCAAATAGTGAAAAAGCATATAAACAGCAGAGAAAGCGCTGAAGGAGGAGAAGATATAGCTTCACTTATAATTGATTATCATGTTGAGGTAAACGGTATGATGCCGGAGGAGGCAAAAGTTTTTACACCACCAGTGTTGTATGGTGAAGGCAGTAAGGTACAGTGTGCTTGGCTTTTCAGCTTTCTTGAAGAGCCTGTTCCCCTGAGGCCCTGGCTGGATATCCGTATGCCGACATTTAGCTTATCAGAAGAAGAGGCTACATCGATATCCAAATATCTCGCTGTTGTAGACGAAGAAGAATATCCGTTTGAGTTTGTAAGAGAAAAAAGTGATTATTATATAAAACAAAAAGATCTGCACAATCCCGGTTACCTGGCGAAGGCAAGGCGTTTGTTTGAATCGAAAGATGTAAATTGTGCTTCCTGTCATGTCAGAGGAGATAAAACACCTGAGGGAGAACCTGCAGATTGGGCACCGGATTTGTTATTGGCAGAAGAGAGGCTGAAACCTGATTGGATAAAGTCGTGGTTGTTAGACCCCCAGATAATACAGCCCGGCACAAAGATGCCAAAATTCTTCAGAGAAGGTACCTTCCAGGATATTTTCCCGGGGACACCGGAAGAACAATCCGAGGCAATTAAAGACTTATTAATGAATCTTCCAGAGGATATGTTTACGAAACAACGACCTGAATCAGTAGAATAAGTTAAATTGCTCATCCAGTTTCTGAAATGGTTCAGTTCTCACCCAGCCACTACAACCGATTAATATCTACATCTAGATGTCCAAAGAAAAGGCTGATATCTAAACCGGCTCCTGGAGTGTAATGCAGTGAAGTCCTCCCAATCCCACGAGCAGGTCCACTGCATGAATTCCAATTATGTCCCGAGTGTGAAAGAGTTCAGACAGGACGCCAAGAGCTTTTCTATCGGCAGGGTCATCGAATATGGGAACGAGAACTGTTTTATTAGCAATATAGAAATTTGCGTAACTTGCCGGCAGTCTCCATTTCTTGAAATAGACAGGTTTCGGCATGGGAAGCGTTACTATGGTGGGACTTGACCCATCTTCCAATCGTACATGTTTTAATCGTTCCATGTTTTCAGCCAGGATGGCGGCATTGACATCCGAAGAGTTGGTCTCCATGGCTAACACCAGCGTTTGCCTGTCTACAAAACGACAGATGTCATCCACATGCCCGTGAGTATCATCACCCTCAATACCCCGGCTCAGCCAGATAACATGGGTAATGCCGAGATACTTGCCGAACAACTTTTCTATTTCAATTTTGGTGATGCCGGGATTGCGTGGTTGCGTCTTCTGGTCAAGCAGGCACTCTTCCGTTGTGATTAATGTGCCGAACCCATTTACATCTATACTACCACCTTCCAGAACCAGCGGCGAATTTTTCCACTTTGCAGAAATCATTTTAAGGTTTAATCGGTCTGCCAGTTTCAAGGGAACACTGTTGTCCTTTTTGTGCGCTGGATAACGGGCCCAACCATTGAAACTAAAACGAATGATCCTTTTTGATTTCCTTTTAGTCCGGTTATCCGATACGAACGTCGGCCCGTAATCACGAATCCAACTCCGATTGGTCTGCAGGTGATGGAAACTGATATTTGCAAGGTCTGCCCGAACCTGTCCAAGATATTTCCTTGCCCTCGCTTCATGTATCCCCGAATTCACCAGAATGCAAACCTCTTCAACGGCCGCAAGTTTGTAAACCAATTCCGCATAAACCTTTTGTACTGCAGACATTTTGCCAGGCCAATCAGTGAGGTTATGGGGCCAGCTAAACCATGTCGCTTTATGCGGCTCCCACTCGGCAGGCATGCGATAATGAATTAAATCTTTTTTATGCATGTTTCAGGAATATTAAGAATCAATAAATCACTCTGCCAGCTTATCATATGCGTCGATGCGTCGATCCCTGAAGAAAGGCCATGTCTGGCGAGTTGCAGGAATAAGTTGCGGTTCGATACCTCCGTAGATTATTTCCTCGTCTTCTCCGGATGCCTCAGCGATGATATGTCCACGGGGGTCAACTATAAAAGAATGTCCCCAGAACTCGATCTCGGAATCACCGGCCTGGTTAGGTTCTATACCAACCCGATTTACAGAGGCTGTATATATTCCATTGGCAATAGAGTGACCACGCTGAATTGTCTTCCACGAATCAAGATACATTCTGCCATCACCCTCCTTTTCTCCAGGAAGCCAGCCAATTGCCGTTGGATATATCAATACTCCTGCTCCGTCGAGTGCGCACAAGCGAGCCGCCTCCGGGTACCATTGATCCCAACAGATCATGGATCCGATTTTCCCTACAGCAGTTTGAATAGCCTGAAAACCAAGATCTCCGGGAGTGAAATAGTATTTTTCCTGGAATTGCGGATCGTTCGGGATATGCATTTTTCGATACTTCCCTGCTATGGAACCATCCGGATTAATCACAACCAGACTGTTGTAATATTCACCCGACGTACTTTTTTCAAAGAGGGGGACTACCAGAACGCTATCCACAGTTTTTGACAATTGTGAAAAATAGTTTGTTGTATAACCGGGAATCGGCTCGGCTAACTCAAAAAAACGAGGATCTTCCTGCTGGCAGAAATATATGGAACTGAAAAGTTCCGGAAGGCATATCAAACGAGCTCCCTGCTCTGCCGCTTCAACGATTTGCTGACTGGCACGCTGCAGATTTTCTTCTCTTGAATCCCGGCAGAACATCTGTATTAGCGCTATTACGTAAGGTTCTTCCTTTTGCATAGTTTCTAAAATTATACTTAGGGTTCGGGGAAAATGAATACGTACTATTTAAAAATCCATGATTACCTCTGTTTTCCTAACTTTAGTTCACTTTAGACACTTCAAACATGGTTGCGGTTACGCTGAACTTTGCTATAATATACAATAATTATGTTTTTTCTCAAACAGTCAAATTTGGGGTGCCTGTTCCATTTCCCAAACTTGAAAGATAATTAATCCTGTCAGTACATTCACTTTTCTAAGGAGGTTGATATGGCAAATGCAAAATTCAACCTGAGTCTACCATCCAATGAACCAATCAAGAGTTACGCCCCCGGAACACTTGAACGCAGAGACATTAAGGCCAAATTGAAAGAATTAAAGGCCCAACAGATAGAAATACCAGTTATTATTGGAGGCAAGGAAATAAAAACAGGAAATATGGGGAAATGCGTACTTCCCCATGACCACGGAACCGTTGTGGGTACATATCATAAGGCGGGTGAGAAGGAAGTTCAGGAGGCCATTGAAGCATCTCTCATGGCACACAGACAGTGGGCGAAGATGGACTGGCAGGACCGCGCTTCAATTTTTCTCAGGGCGGCGGATATTCTTGCAGGACCATGGCGTTCGCTGTTAAATGCAGCCAGTATGCTGTGCCAGAGTAAGAACGTCTTTCAGGCAGAAGTAGACGCCGCATGTGAATTTATTGACTTTCTCCGTTTTAACGCCTTTTTTGCAATGAAGATTTACGAGCAGCAACCTCCGATATCAACTGCCGGCACCTGGAACAGACTGGAATACCGTTCGCTTGAGGGTTTCATCTTTGCCTCAACGCCTTTCAATTTTACTTCTATTGCCGGCAACCTCCCATCCGCACCAGCCATAATGGGAAATGTAGCTTTATGGAAACCGGCTTCAAACGCGACATACTCGGCTTATTTTCTAATGAAGCTTTTACAGGAAGCGGGTGTACCGGATGGTGTTATTAATTTTATCCCCGGAACAGGAAGCGAGATCGGCCCGATTATTCTGAACTCCCCGGACCTTGCCGGCATTCACTTTACCGGCAGCACGGCCACCTTTCAGAATATGTGGCAGACTATAGGCAATAATATTAAGAATTACAAAAGCTATCCGCGCATCGTGGGTGAGACCGGCGGCAAGGACTTTGTCTTTGTTCACAAGGATACAAGAGTAAAAGAATTAGGCACTGCCCTGATACGGGGTGCGTTTGAATACCAGGGACAGAAATGTTCCGCTGCATCCCGCGCTTATATCCCCCGCAGTTTATGGATAAACTTAAAGGACTTTATACTCGAAGAGATGAAAACGGTGAAGATGGGAGATGTGGAGGATTTCAGTAATTTTATAAATGCGGTGATTGACGAAGCGGCCTTTTCTAAGATAACAGAATACATCGAATTTATTAAAGACAGTAATGAGGCAGAGATTGTGTGCGGAGGAAACTATGACAACAGCAAGGGATATTTTATCGAACCCACTATTGCCGTCACTACCAACCCTCACTTTCGTACGATGCAAGAGGAGATCTTCGGGCCTGTTCTCACAGTATATGTTTATGAAGACGATAAATTTGAAGAGACACTTCATCTATGTGACGAAACCTCTCCCTATGGATTGACAGGGGCTATTTTTTCCCGCAGCCGGGAGGCAATCAGGATGGCGGAAAAGATCCTCGTAAACGCTGCGGGCAATTTCTATATCAACGACAAACCTACAGGGGCAATTGTCGGACAACAGCCTTTTGGCGGCAGCCGTGCAAGCGGAACCAACGATAAAGCCGGCAGCTTTCTCAATATGATCCGATGGGTAACCCCTCGAACAATTAAAGAAACATTTGCACCACCAACAGACTATAGATATCCATTCATGGAGGACGAATAGAAGGCCGCTCGTACAATCTTTCTTGAAAATGTTAACGTTACTTACACACTTTTAGATTGAAATAATAACTCCGTTCTGATAAATTTCTATACTATAAATTCCAAATAAGTTCAAGTAATTTACGCCCCCATCGTCTAGCCAGGCCCAGGACACATGGTTCTCAGCCATGAGACAGGGGTTCAAATCCCCTTGGGGGTACTTTACTTTCTTCTATCACATAATTCATACTACAGGAATATCGAATTCCGACTATTTATTAACACAGTTATCAACCCTGCTTTCACAGGGATTCCAGGGGTTGGCACTGGAATCCTTCCGAAAGGGAGGATACACAATTCCACTTGATGTTGAGCAACTAAAAAAACTGCCTTCTGTCCTCTGCAAAAATCATGGCTGGAAAACTTGCTTACGAAAGATATTATTGGTTCCACGAGCAGATCAAGTGTAATAAGCATCCCAATTCCAAACTTCTTGCCGAAGAATTTGAGATTTCTCAAAAGACCGCCCAGAGAGATATAGAATTCATGAGGGACAGGATTGGCGCTCCACTTGAATATTCCCATGCTGATAGAGGTTATTATTATACCGACAAGGGTTATGAACTGCCACCCATCTGGCTGAATGAGAGTGAACTTGTAGCCTTTATTCTTGCCAAAAGACTCGCCACAGCGATACCGGACAGAAATTTAAAGGATTCATTAAACAAATTCATAAATAAGCTTTCCTCCAGACTTTCAGATAAAGTCGGATTCAACCTGGACGATATACAGGACAAAATATCTCTGAAAAACATTGAATATTATTCTGTCGATGAAAGCTTATTTAGAAAGGTTGTGAATGCGCTTTTCACCAAAAGATCTTTAGCGATTCAATATTATTCTCCACATAAAGATGAAAGGACGAATAGAAAGATAATTCCTCTTCATCTGCTTGACTATATGGGCAACTGGCACCTGATATCATTTTGTTCGCTAAAGAAAGGGCTCAGAAACTTTGCACTCTCAAGGATAGAAGAGTGTAATTATATTGACGAGAAAATATCACTCCCAAACGACCTGCCACCAACCAAAACCTATATACGTAAAACTTTCGGGATATTCCACGGAGGAAAAAATCAGGAAGTATCACTCAAATTCTCTCCTAAAACATCCAGAGCTGTAAAAGAACAGATATGGCATAAACAGCAAAAGATAAAAGAACTGAAAGACGGAAGCATTATACTAAATGTTCCGGTTGCTTATTTTACAGAAATCAAGAGGGAAATCCTTAAATACGGAGCTGAGGTAGAAGTTCTCAAGCCACTGCGATTAAAAAAAGAGATAATAGAAGAAATCAAAAAAATGAAGAAAATTTATCAGTAGGACACTATTTGGGGGAGTAGGTATGTTAACCTTCCCTTCAAATAGTGTAAGTGTTTGTGTTTAGTGAAGAATTTCCCCATTTTCCTCACTTACACATTCACTTACACATCCATAGAACACAATATGGAATCGAAATCTTCCGTTTTCCAGTTTTCATACTTATTTACTGGTGATCCATTAAAACAGGGATAATTATTGAGTTGCCTCTCGATTTTAAAATCAAGAGGGAGAACATCCGGAAACTCAACCTTGACACACCATTACAGAGTTAATATCATCCTGTCTAATTATAAATACAAAAGATTGGGTTTTTACCAAGGAAAATTTACATTTTGAAAAGGGTGATGATATATTCAATGAGCAGGACGAAGGGAAAGAAATGTATTTTATTGAATCAGGAGAGATTAAGATAATGAAAATAATAGGCGATGTAGATGTAAATATTGCGTACCTTAGCGCAGGTGATTTCTTTGGAGAGATGACATTAATAACGGGAAGCAGACGTGTCGCTTCGGCAATAGCGTTTACTGACTGCAATCTTCATGTTATGGACAAGGAAGCATTTAAGTCAAACATTACAAACAACAGAGACTTTGAGAACAGAATCCTTGTAACGCTTGCTCGCCGCCTTGAGGAAACTGATTTAAGTTTCACACTTCTTTTTAAGCTAATTTCCAAAAGCTCCAAGCCTTAAACATATCCTATATTTACATTCAAAAGATAGAAACATTAGTGGCCGGTTTAAACAGTTTAAATCGCTCAATTCAGGTATGATAAGCTTTTAACGAATGCTTACTCGTTTTGCCAATGGTGTCTTCCACCTTACGTCTACATATTCCATATTGGCCAGGTCTATTCCTTCTTCTTTTGCAACACTCAGTAAATTCTGAAGTTTTTCATAATCAGAAAGCTCACTTACTTGTCCCCTCGTGGTAGGGCATCCCCATTTAATCATTACCCCATTTTTTGTCCATAATTCTACTTCAATATTACCATCTTTACGGTTTTCTCTGATCTTTGAGACATCTATAGACGCAATCTTCAATAGTCTATCTATTTTGTTATGTTTAAGATAATTCAGGAGGTTTATACCATCCTCGATTGACCTGTCATTCCACCTTTCACCATATCCGGGAACCTTTACAGACTTTCTACTGATTATGTAAATCGGGTCATCACCTTCTTCAGGATATTTGTAGAATTTACCCGGAAGTCTCACACAATCTTTATCTATTAAATATTTCTTACCTTTCCTCTTAACAATTGCTGCAGGCCTGCGCAGTTCGAACTTCATCTTGAGCTTGTCAGGCAGCTCCCTTTCAACATAGTAAACCTTAGAGATAAGAGGGTTATTTTCATACGCCGCTACAATCTTTTTTGTCAAACCTTTCTCAAAGATATTATATTTCTTTTTTAATCCTTGAATGTTATTTATCTCATTAATAAATTTATCTGTTGCCCAGTCCGGTGTCTCAAACGAAAAGGTTACAGGGCTTACCAGAAACATATCCTGATTTGTCAAATGCTTCCATGTAAATTTACCAAGCCATATAACGGAAAAGACTATGACGACGACAATGACTAATTTAAGTAAAAAAGATGTAGACGCTTTCTGTATATTTTCAAGAAACGGTTTTAAGGCAGCAATATTTGCCCTTATTTTATCAAATGCTTTATCGTATTGGTCTCTGAGGAACTTCTTCATTTTTGTTTAAGTTAAATAAATATCCTGCAATTTAGTAAGCCAGAAAGTTCTTTAGACCTGAGGCCACGTCTAAAGGCGCTACAGATGAAAGTTTACAATCTGTTCAGGTTGATATTCTGGCTGTTTTCTTATCTTGACTGTCCACCGGAATAGTTCGTTCAGGTGAAAAGGCATGTTTGAAAGCTTCACCAACAATGATACTGCATAGTTCGGTGAAGCTGATATTTGCTGCGGCAGCAGCTTTTGGCAACAGGCTTCTCTCAGTAAATCCCGGAATTGTATTAGCTTCAAGAATGTATATTTCTCCATCGTTACCCAGGATCATGTCTACTCTTGAGAAGGTGCAGCACCCCAGACTATTATGTGCACGAATTGCCAGCTCCTGTACCCTGTCATATACAGCATGAGATAATGTACACTCAGAAGATTCTTCCGCAGATTCAAGGATTATGTATTGGGTATTTTTGCTTTTGTACTTCGCATCATAGTCATAAAAGCCTGTTGATGTCTTTATTTCGATTACGGGAAGAGCTTTATCGTCAAGAATACTAACTGTCAATTCCCTGCCTCCGATATACTTTTCAATTAAAGCCTCTGTACTTTGAGAACCCGTATGTTTAATTCCATCCGGCAATTCATCATATTCTCTGATTATGGAGATCCCTATGCTGGAACCATTACTTACCGGTTTTGTAACTACAGGCAATTTCAGTTTTTTAACACTCTTAACAATTTCGGACATGCTTTGTGTAGTTGAAACAGCAAAATAATCAGGAGTGGGTATGTTATTTTTTATAAATATCTCTTTAGATTTTACCTTGTCCATGGTAAGCCTGCTTGCCGAAACACCGGAACCGGTATATGGAATGTCTTTAGACTCCAGAACTTCCTGAATGCCACCATCTTCTCCGAAATGTCCATGAAGGGCCACGAAAGCTACGTCAATTTTATAATTATCAAGTTCACTAACCAGGTCATCATTAACTACTATCTTAATAACATGGCTATCAGTCTTCTCCAGAGCATTTGCAACCGCCTTACCTGACTGAAGCGATATCTTCCTTTCAGGTGAAATGCCACCCATTAATACGGCAATGTTTTTTTCTTCAGCCATAGTTTAATCTATTCAACAATATAAATAACAGGCAACTGTCTCTACTGTTGCTTAGCTTCGCCAATATTATAGATGCACAGAGAATTACAGACTATACCCTAATATTTTATATCGGGTTTTATTATGTTTTCTGTATTCTCTGTGCATTTTATTTACCTTTCACTCAATGCAGAGATAATTTCCGGAGGCTAAGCAAGGCTCTGGCTTAACCCTGTCAGCTTCGTCAATATTTTATACCCATTTCATAATAGTTCTTGGAAGAAGTCCTCGGCGCCTTTTGTCCGGGGAAAATCCAAAAACCAAACCGGTTTTAGTATAGATGCACAGAGAACTACAGACTATACCCTAATATTTTTATACCGGGCTTTATTATGTTTTCTGTATTCTCTGTGCATTCTATATGTCAGCAAAAAAAACGATTACCAAATCTGTATTTCTTGTTCCAGTGAAACATTGTATTTCTTCTTAATAGTTTCTTTAATTATCTTTATGAGTTCAAGTATATCAGCGCTGGTAGCATTTCCTGTATTTACTATGAAATTTGCATGTTTTTCTGAAACAACAGCACCTCCTACCTTCTGCCCTTTAAGACCTGCCCTTTCAATAAGTTCCGCGGCCTTAAAGTGTTGTGTATTCTTAAATATGCTGCCGGCATTAAATGTTGATAAAGGTTGTTTTTCTTTTTTTTCTTTATAAATTTCGTCCATCTTTTCAAGAACTACTTCAATTTTTGATTCCTTAAGTGTGAATTCTACATTAACTACTATTTGCCCACTAAGATTACATCCACGATATGCAAACTCAACATCGTCACGACTATGTTTTGTAATCTTGCCATCAAAAGTCATTGTAGTCAGAGAGTCTATCGTATCGCTTATATCACCATATTTCCCTCCGGCATTCATCATTACGGCACCGCCTACAGTACCAGGGATTCCCACTAATCCTTCCAGACCTTCCAATCCCGATAAGGCAGACTTCCGAATAAGCTTGGCAAGGCCCACACCTGCCCCTGATAACACGTGTCTGCCGTTTATTTCTATCTCTTTGAAATCAACTCCTCCTAAATGAATTACCACGCCTTTAACTCCACTATCATTAACAAGGAGGTTAGTTCCTTTCCCAAGAATGAACACCTTTTTCTGCTCATCTCTACAGAATTGGAGTACTTTCTTAAGCTCTGACGTATTCCCTGGCTCCACAAATATCTCTGCCGCACCCCCTGTTCTGAAAGAAGTATATCTTTGCAGGGGTACGTCATACCTGAATATTTCATCAATAATTTCCGGACTACTAATCATATTCATTTTCGAGATCGTCTTTTAAACCATGAGCAGCTTTCCATATATCACCCGCGCCCAGGATCATAATAATATCATTCTTTTTCACACTTAAACGTAAGCTGTTTACAATTTCAGTGATACTTTTAATACATTCAACATCACCACCTCTCTCCTGCAATTCACGTTTAAGATCCAGCGAACTAACAGATGCCATTTCTATATCCGAATCTCTTGCAGCAAAAATGTCAGCAATAATTACTTTGTCAGCGAGCGTGAGAGCCTTAGCAAATTCTTTCAGAAGAAGTTTTGTCCGGTTATGCTGATGTGGCTGAAAAACACACCAAATCCGCTGTGAAGGGTATATCGACCTTGCAGTTTCCAATGTTGTTTTAATTTCTGTAGGGTGGTGAGCAAAATCATCAATAATTGTAATCCCGTGCTTACTGCTGATAGTTTGAAAACGTCGACTTACACCCTTAAATAATGCCAACGCTTTCTTTACAACTTTTGCATTTAAGCCTATATGATTACAAACAGATATTGCGGCAAGCGCATTTGACACATTATGCAACCCGGGTGTTTTGAGACAGAAGTCACCAAAATATTCCCCTTCTTTAAATACGGCAAAATGATTTTCCTCCTTGTCTGTATAGTACACGACAGCAAGCCATTTTGCGCCTGATTCAAGATATGTTTTACCATAGAGATCATCAACCATTGGTCTTCCATATTTCTGTATCCATCCACCAGAATAAGTTCGCAAACCTGAAGTCTTTCGGACAGGGACGGCCTTATTGAGTAAGTCAGATGCCGTAACAACTGAATAACTTTCAACCTTGCATTTCGCACCTTTGATAACCTTCCTTATATTTGCATCATCATTATTTATAACAAGCAAACCACTTTCCGGAATCAAGGATACAAACTCTGTAAATGCATCCGCTATCCCATCAATATCCTTATAGTAATCCAGATGGTCTTCTTCAATATTTGTGATTACGCCTATCTGAGGTGTCAGATTCAAAAACGTCCTATCATATTCACATGCCTCAGCAATAAAATAACTTCCATTGCCGACATAAGAATTACCCCCGATTTCTGCAACATTACCACCGATTACAAAGCTAGGTTCATGGCCTGCCCTTTTTAGTATTGTAGAAATCATTGCAGTTGTTGTGGTCTTGCCATGTGTACCGCTTACGGCAACACCACATTTTTTTTTCATTAAAGATCCCAAAAACTCAGAATACTTAACGACCCTCAACCCCAATGTCCTTGCCTTTTTAAGATCAGGATTATTTTCATTAATGGCGGCTGAAGTTATTACCAGGTTTGTTTCCGGATCAAGACCTTCACCATCCTGCTTTGTGTTTATACAGACACCCAATTCTCCGAGCTCATGAGTTATCGGAGAACATTCCATATCTGAACCGGATACAGTATAACCTTCGTTTATCAAAATCTTGGCAATCGCACTCATGCCTGCACCACCAATACCAATGAAGTAAATATATTTTCCATAGTCATTGCTATAATCAACAAGATCCTGACAGTGTTGATTATTTATTCCTTGATAATTTTCCTGTGAAATAAGGTTCATTTTTTTCTGTATAGTTTATTGTTTAAATTATGACGAAGTTCGTCACGCCTCAGGTTCCACGCAGAACGCGAGAACAAGAAGAACTTTCCGGCATCTCAATCTAAGCAAAGCGCGCGAAACTAACTAATTTTTTTTTAGTTTGCTTAGCTTCAAGTGTTTGACATATTTTATCTACAACCTGTTCTGCCGCAAAAGGCTTGCTTAAGCTTCTGTTTATTTTCTTCATATTGTCCAGCTCTTCGTCATTCCTGAATAAATCTGATATTAATTCTGTAAGTCTTTCAGGTTTCAGTTCATCCTGCTTTATGATCAAGGCGCCTCCTATCCTCGCCAGTTCATAAGCATTCCAATATTGATGGTTATCCGTCGCATACGGGTAAGGTATAAGGATTGCCGGAATACCTACTGCAGATATTTCTGCAATAGTATTTGCTCCCGCACGACAAATAACCAGATCTGACAACTTATAAGCAATGCCTATGTCATTGGAGAATTCGGAAACAAAAGAACTTATCCTAAGATTATCATAAACGTCTTTCGCTTCCTTATATCCCTCTTTTCCGGTAAGATGAATAATCTGTAATTCCGGAATTAAAGCCTTAAGTTTTGGAATACTTTGCAATATTACTTTATTTATAGCCTGAGCTCCCTGGCTGCCACCCATCACTAACAATGTTTTTCCTTGAGAAGTCAACCCGAACGGGTTTTTACCAATCTCTGATCCATTTGCTATAACGCCCTTTCTTATCGGTATACCAGTAACACTAACAGAGCGCACCTTTTTAAACTTCTTCTTCGTACTTTCCCAATGGCACAGAACAGCATCTGCCCATCTTGCCATTAATAAATTGGCTCTTCCCGGTATAACATTTTGTTCTATCAGGACAATTGGAACTCTGGCGATGTATGCGGCAACCACAGGCAAGGCTGAACCATATCCTCCCAAACCAATTATTATGTCAGGCTTAATTCTAATAATATTAATTAAGGAATATATTACTCCGATTAAAGAAGCAATGATAAAGACAGGTAAGCGAATAAATGATGTAAACTTACATGCCTTAATTTGTTTAAACTCATAGCCGCTCTTCCCTATATATCCTGATTCTCCCTTCTTACTTGTACCAAAGAAGATTATATTCGCACCTGGAAATCTGGACGATATTTTCTGTGCTATACTCAGGCCGGCAATTAAATGCCCACCCGTACCTCCACCAGCAAAAATGACATTCAAGTAACTAAACTCCTATTATCTTCTTCAACATTACATGCCGAAACATCACTATTTTCTGACTGCCTCGCAATATTTAAAAGTATCCCTACTCCCAGCAACGATAATAATATTGATGAACCTCCCGTACTGATAAATGGTAATGGAAGTCCTTTCGTCGGTATAGAACCGGTAACAACAGCAACATTTATAGCCGCCTGTAAGGCAATTGAGGCCGTTATACCTAATGCAAGAAAGAAGCCGAACGCATCCGGCGCCGTCTTACAGATCCTCATACCCTGCCATGCAAATAAGGCAAACATAATAATAATACAAGTCGTTCCTATAAATCCAAATTCCTCACCTATTATCGAAAATATAAAATCATTATCACTCATCGGCAAGAAGAACAACTTCTGGCGGCTTTCGCCCAACCCCAAACCTGCTATTCCTCCAGAACCAAGTGCAATCCATGATTGTATGATTTGATAACCAATTCCCATAGGGTCTTTCCAGGGATCAAGAAATGCAAGTAGCCTGTCGTGCTGATAAGTTGGAATTTTATTCAAAATTTGATAAATATGAGGAATTGAAGCTATTAATGTGAAGATCACATAAATTATCCTGGTACCTCCCGTCATTAACAGTATAAATGAAACCACTGTTATAAACATAGCCGTACCAAAATCCGGTTCCTTTAATATAAGCAGGGAAACAACACCTATTAATATAATCGGAACGACAAAACCTTTTGCGAAGGTTGCCATCTTTTCCCGGTTCTTTGCTATATAACCTGACAAAAAGATAATCATCGCGAGTTTAGCAAATTCTGATGGCTGGTATCCAAAAATTCCTGCCCTTATCCACCTGCGAGAACCATTAATTTTTGCTCCTATTTCCGGAATAAGCACAACAGCCAGACCAGCAAGTGCAACGATGAGGATAATCATACTGTACCTTTGCAAATGATGATAATCAGTCTTCATCATGATCAACATACCTGTTATTGCAATGATTATCCACGCAACGTGCTTGAGGAAAATAATGTTCATTGAACCGGCACCTTCGGCTGTTTTTGCTGAACTGGTACTGTATACCATAATTATCCCGATTACGAGTAGAGTAGTAACAAGGTACATTATGACATTTGCCGGCTCTAAACTGCGTATTGTGGCCTGGTTGAGACCCCTGGCTGAAGCCGGGTGTATATCTTTTCCGTAGTTTATATTAATTGCAAACGGATTTCTGAGGATATTCATAGTTTTAAGGTAATCAGGCTGAATACCGCCATTACTGCTGCTATTATAAAAAATCTCATTGTAATCTTTGTTTCCGGCCAGCCCTTAAACTGAAAGTGATGATGAAGGGGAGCGCACAGAAACAGCCTCTTCCCGGAAAACTTGTATACGCTAACCTGTAATAGGACGGAAAAGGCTTCCACAATAAATATACTGCCTATAAAGAAAATAAGGAGCTCCTGTTTCACAATAATAGCTATAATTCCAAGCATGCCTCCCAGTGGCAGGGAACCTACATCTCCCATAAATGTCTGTGCGGGAAAACAATTAAACCACATGAAACCTAACCCGGCCCCCACCAGTGCAGAACAGAGAATACTCAATTCTCCGACACCTGAAATATAGGGAACATTTAAGTAGCTGCTGAAGTCAACCCGTCCCACTATATAGGTTATCAAAGTAAAGGCCATACCGGCTATCACCGTGCATCCAATTGCCAGACCGTCAAGACCGTCAGTAATATTGACTGCATTGGACATCCCCACCACGAAGAACATTACCATCAATACATAAAACGGTCCCAGCTCAGGCCTGGTTTCTTTGAAGAATGGTATGACAAGTTTTGTTCCCTCATCAATATTCATAAAGTGAAAGTACAATATCAAACCAATTATCAGCCCCAGGCCACACTGAAAGAGGAGCTTTGATGTACTGGTCAACCCTGATGAGTGACTTTGTGTCAATTTTATATAATCATCAAGAAAACCAAGTATACCGAGCCAGACAGCCGTAAATAATACTATTAAAACGTATCTGTTAAAAATATCACACCAGAGCAAAGTAGAAAGAAGAACCGCAATCAATATGATAATACCACCCATTGTAGGCACGTCTTTCTTGTAACTGTGCAGGTCCTTCAGTTTTTCAGAATCTGTTTTTGCAGTATCCTCCGAAACCTTGTACCTTTTAAGTATCTTTATTACCTGTGAACCTATAAGCAAACTTATTAAGAAAGCAGTTATAGCGGCAAGGCCGGCTCTGAATGATATATATCTTATTAACTCAAACCCCTGAAAATAATCATGAAGGGGATAAATCCATTTATAAAGCAATTTTTTCTCCGCATAACATCAAGGAAAATAACCTTAATTCGTGTCTGCGTTTCAGACTAAACTCAGCAGTGCGGTATTGTTTTCATTTCTCCCTGAAAAGCAATTCTCGATTTGACGCAAAACACACTCAAGCTTCATTCTTCTTGAACCTTTTATTAAAACTGTATCGTCTTTCTTTAATTGTGAAGCGACAAAAGAACACATCTCTTCTGAAGTTTCACAACTCAGAATATTCTCTCTCGGCATACCGTTAGCGATGGCTTCTTCTGCCACAAATCTGGAAAGTGGGCCGACTGTCCACAAGACATCAATATTCGCATCTGCAACCTTCGCACCAACTTCTTTATGCAACCTTTCTGCATAATTTCCCAACTCCAACATATCTCCACATATAAGCACCTTCCTTCCGGAAGTCATCAATTGGGAGAACTCATCTAATGCAGAGGACATTGACGAGGGATTGGAATTATAACCGTCATTAACAACTACAATACCGCCACAAATCTGTTTTTCCATCCGCATAGGAGGAAGCTTAAAGTCCATGAATTTGTCACATATAACTTCAATACCAACGCCAACCGTATCGCACATGGCTATCACTGCCAGAGCGTTATAGATATTATGTTTGCCAAATACCGGCAAATTAACAGTTAAGGAGTCATTGACAGTAAATACAAAACCTGAATCATTACGCTTAACGTTTGATGCTTTTATATCAGCACTTTGATTAAAGCCGAAACTTATAACCTTTCCGTTAAAACGGTCTGCAATCTGATTACACCAGTCGTCATCAGCATTTGTAATTAACGTACCATCTTCAGCCATATTTTCGATAAATTCTGATTTAGCGCTTGCAACACCTTCAATATTCTCAAGGCCTTCAAGGTGTGCGTTTGAGATGTTGGTCAGAATAGCAAAATCAGGAAATATAATTTCAGACAACCTTTTAATCTCACCGGGGGCATTTGTACCCATTTCTACAATACAAAAATCATGTGCAGTTTCTGTTTCGAAAATTGTTAAAGGAACACCAATAAGATTATTAAAGCTTTTCCTGGACCTTGACACACTTTTAAAATTTCTAAGAACATGATAAGCCATATCTTTAGTAGTTGTTTTGCCATTGCTGCCCGTAACTGCGATAAAACTAGCTGGTAAACTGTTACGATAAAACTTTGCCAGTTCACCCAGGGCTGTTAGCGTATCAGCAACTTCTAATAAGGCGCATTTCTTAAATCCGTTATGAAATGAATATGCAGCCTTTTTGCCACTGGATATTACTGCACCAGCAGCACCATTATGTATGGCTTGTTCAACAAATTTGTGACCATCATAATTTTCACCTTCCAGGGCAAAAAAGATTTCCCCTTGTTTTATAGACCTCGTATCCGTAGATATTCCATTAATAAGTAACTCTGAATTACCTTGAATTAATTTCCCACCTGTTGCCTTTAAGATGTCAGAAACTTTTAAATTATTCATTTTTCTTTATCTTCGTACAATTTGGACTCCTATCAGGGTGCTTATTATTCATATTTCTATAAGCAATTTGCAGGTTCATGCCAAAACCTACTCTTTGCTTCTCGCACCTGGTAAAAAGCTTATAAAGCTCTTTAAGGATGTTAGATATTTCTTTACTTACAAATGGAGAAACTTTATAACGGGATGGATTTCTACGAGATGTGGTATCTTCAAATAACTCCCTTTGTGTATTCAGAAGATATCCAACGAACTCGTAATTCAGATTGTGTTGTGAATCTATATCTTGGGAAATGTTTGTATTTTTAGAATAGAACTCAATAAAATTTGCTGATCTACAGAAATCTATTAATGATTGGTATGTCTGCCAGCTGCCATGGTTTGATGTTAGTTCGGCCAATCTACAAACTTCAGAGTGTGTAATCGTAAATATTGGTTTTCTTGATTCGGTCTCTTCAACAATTCCCATTGGTATTATTCCATTCCAATCTTTTGAGAAGCCTTCTACAATATATAGTTGGCCCACTTTATCTATGAGTTGATACCATACATGTGCCCTCGCAACTCTACTTTCCTTATCAATTACCCACCCCCAAATAATCATGGCATTTCTCTGCTTTGAGGGGAGATGTGAAGAAAAAAGAAATACTGCATCCTCACAATCACCTTTCTTTGATCTTTTGGTTTCAAATGGAGTCTGCCAGATATCAGTTTTAGCTTGTTCTGGAATGTATTTTATATTGAAAGCAACATCCTTGTATGCTTCATAAATATATTTACCGTTTTCGAATGTTTCTATACACCATTCTTTATACATGAGATTGTCCTGTGATAACCCATTATTTTCAGGGTATGGACACTCATCCGGTACTGGTTTAAAGCCGGGCTTTGAAGATTTGTCTGCACAGAAATATTCAGATGTTTCTATTGTTTTTTCCAGAATTGCTTTATCCGCCCGGCTATCCGCCCGAACAAACCTTTCCGGCAGGAGCAGTTCACATATCAGTTCCGGCTCACCGGAACGTACCACTCCGGTATTAGAGGGTACCGGTACGTCGGGCTGGTCATAGCCAATCGCAAATGACAGGTTTAATAAACTTAACATTATGAAGATAAAAACCAGGTAAGTAATTAATTTCAGCCTTTTTGCCATCTTTTCCTTATCTTTTAAATAAGAATACTAAACAAAGGCACAACAATCAGGCTACATCAGTAATACTTAATCTCTGCTTCTCATTACTATATATCGGAATTGTTCGATAGTATCTTTTTAACTACTTCTCTATCATCAAAAGGAATTATGGTATCTTTTATTATTTGATGTTTTTCATGTCCTTTGCCGGCAATCAGCACCAGGTCATCACTCTTTGCCTCTGCAAGGGCTTCTTCTATTGCTGTACGTCTGTCTTTTTGAATATAAAATATTCGACCGGGCTTTATTCCTGCCTTGATGTCTTCTATTATGTTTAGTGGATCCTCTGATCGCGGATTGTCATTTGTTAACCAGAATATGTCAGAGTTCTCGTCAGCTACTTTTCCCATCATTGAACGCTTTTCTTTATCTCTATCACCCCCACAACCAAAAACAAGGAGTATCCTGCCTTTTACCAGATTCTTGAGTGAGTGTAATACCGTTTCCAGAGCATGCGGTGTATGAGCATAGTCAACCACGACATTGAAGCCACGTTTACAGGGTACAGCTTCTAACCTTCCCGGCACAACTGGTGCAGTCTCGATACCGGCCTTTATTATATCCAGTTCAAATCCAAGTGAAATTGCACTGGCAACGGAAGCAAGTGAATTATAAACATTGTGTAAACCCATAAAGGGTATTTTCATATCTATTTCTCTTCCCGAATAATTTAACTTAATCATAATATTACTTGTAGATTCTTTGCATATCTCAGCTTTTATATCAGCGTTATTCTTTATTCCATACCATAAGATTTTTGCACTTGTTCTATCGGCAAAATATCCACTAGATTCATCATCCGCGTTTAATATTGCAAAAGAGTCTTTTTTTAAATCCTTAAACAACTTTACCTTGGCATCCATATAGTTTGAAATCGTTTTATGATAATCCATGTGCTCGGTGGTTATATTGGTAAAAACAGCAGTTTTAAAATTAATATTCTCAATTCTATGCTGAATGGCTGAGTGAGAAGACACTTCCATAACTGCAAATTTAATCTTTGCCTCTACCATTTCTGAGATGAGCCTTTGAAGCTCGACTGATTCAGGAGTTGTTTCCTGTGCAGGTATAATTTTTTTTCCCACTTGATAATTAATCGTACCGATTAACCCTGCCTCATATCCTGCTTTTTCAATTACCGATTTGGTTAGAAATGTAGTAGTAGTCTTACCATTTGTTCCCGTTACACCAACAACATTAATTTTTTGAGATGGGTTGTTGTAAAAACAACAACTCAAAGAGGAAAGCGCTTTTCTAGTGTTACAAACAATTATTTGAGGAATTTTCTGACTAAGAGAAAACCTTTCCTCACTAACTATAGCTTGTGCACCACTTTCAAGAGATTTTTTAATGAAATTATGTCCATCCGTTTTATATCCCTTAATAGCAACAAAGATACAACCAGGCCTTACCTTTCGTGAGTCGTTGGTAATGCCCGTAATCTCAACATCACTAAAGTTGTATGTTCCCACTGAGTCTAAATGGTGAACCAACGCACTTAATTTCATTAAAAAATCACGATTATTATATTGAAATTTTCAAGGAAAGATCATATTTTTGTATACCTATTTCATGTTGAGATATGGATTCATACACTTGCCTTGTTTTATCAATTATTTGGATTTCATTTGCATATTCACTATACAACCTTTCCCATACTTCATTATTTTCTCCTTTAGCCTTTTCAAGATCTTCTGTAGTAGCATATCTACACCAGGTCAGAAAATTATGTTTCTCTAATTCTTTTTCTGTCATAAAATTTTCCCCTTAAAAAGCTTTAAAAAAGTTATAAACGATACCCTACACTGACCCCAAATTTTGGGGCAGCATAGGGTATCAATACATCACCCACTGATGTACCTACCTTCCAGCATTTTAGACCATGTATCACCCCCCTTCGTAACAAAATTTCTCCCCACTAAATTACCTTTGAGCCGTTTGTATATATTGCGGCCCAACTTCCATATAATCAAGCGTCCTTTCTATAATCTTTCCCACCGCCGGTGCTGCTACTGTACCTCCATAGTAAGCACCGTTTTTCGGTTCATTTAAAGACAACAGAACGCAGACTTTAGGTTCATTCACAGGTGCATATCCAACAAATGAACCGATATATTTATTAGTATATTTCATTTTGTTCCCAACTTTCTGTAATTTCTTAGCTGTTCCAGTCTTACCTGCAACACTATATGTAAAAAGCATTGCATTTTTCCCCGTTCCTTCCTTTACAACATTCTCCAGAATAGGAGACATTACTTCTCTCGCAATTTCCGGAGTAACAACTCTCCTAACCCGTTCAGGAGTTTTATATTTCTTTTTCACTCGTTTACCTGAATAGTCAGTTATTCTGCTGACTATTTGTGGCTTCAATAATGTCCCTCCATTAGCAATAGAGCAGAAAGCGGTTACCAATTGTATCGGTGTTACTGCTGTCTCGTACCCATAGGGAACTGACATTACTGAATCATGCGACCAACGGTTCAAAGGCCATACTATACCCTTAGCTTCGCCAGGCAATTGAATTCCGGTCTTTTCACCAAAAGAAAAATCCTTCAAATAGCTGTATAATCTGTTTTTACCCATACGCATCCCTAATTGTGCCATTCCAATATTACTGGAATGAACTACTATGTCAGATACACTTAAATAATTATATGAATGAGTATCATTGATTACCCTGCTTCTAACTTTAAAAGCGCCATTATGACAAAAGAATTCATCATCTTCCTTCACTAAGCCACTATCAAGTGCTCCACTCACAATTAAGGGTTTAATCAATGAACCAGGTTCAAAGCTATCCGTAATTACCCTGTTACGCCTTTCTCGTGGACTTGAATCCTGCACTGAATTTGGATTAAACGAAGGGTAATTAGCCATTGCTAATACCTCTCCTGTAAAAGGATCCATTGCTATCGCGACAGCCGTATCCGGTTTCCACTTTGAACATGCATTCTCAAGTTCATCTTCAACTATAGACTGAATTTCACAATCAATAGTTAAAAAGACACTGTTGCCATATTTTGCAGAGACAGTTTCTCCTTGTAATGTAGAAAACTGCCGCTGGCGACCATCTTTTTCTACTACCTTGGAACCTTTACTTCCTATAATAACCTGGTTGAGTGAACTCTCAATACCTGCTAAACCATTTTGATCAATATCAGTAAAACCCAATATGTGAGAACATAATTTTTCATATGGATAGACCCTTTTGTATTCATTCCTAAAACCAATACCTTTAAGATTTAGCTGTTTTAATACATCTTCTTGTTCGCTTGGTACCCTTCTTTTTATCCATACAAACCTCTTTTTCTTGTTTAATAGTTTTTCAACTTTTGTTTTATTTAAGCCCAATACCTGAGATATTGCCTGAGCGGTCTTCTTTTTATCCCTTATGACTAATGGATCTGCAAAGACAGAACTTACTTGAACTGATTCTGCAAGCTTCAACCCGTTTCTATCAAAGATAACTCCCCTTCTTGTGGGAATATCCTGTTTTTGGAATTGCTGAGAAAACGCTAAAGAAGTATATCTTTTGTGGTCAAAAATCTGTATACGGACTAATCGACATAGAAGGGCAGTAAAGATTACAAGAATGCAGAGACATAAGATGCTTGCTCTTAATTTATAACACTTTGGAATTTTATTTGTGTCTAGCATTATATTTCTTTACTACTGATTTAATTAGAAATTTGAAACACTTACGCTTCAATTTTGCCAGGCAACCTTTTATTCAGTTTTTTATGAGATTCTTTTGCAATAGAGATGCTTTCCTCTTCCTGAACAATCAGATCAAGCTTCATATCTTTTACTTTCAAAGTTATCATTTCCGGCCTTTTCAATTTGTCTGATTTGAATCTTAATTTTTTGCTCTCTTCTGATAATCTCGCCAGTTCATTCTCCATTTTTGTAACATCGTACCCAATTTTTATTATTCTCGAACCTTCCGACATAGTAAAAATTGCCATTACTAAAAGAACAACAAGAATACAACCATATCTGCAAACTTTCATAAGTTATGTCCTTTCTGCTGCACGAAGTTTAGCACTTCTAGCTCTAACATTTTCTCTGATTTCTGAATCAAGGGGACTTAGAGGTTTTTTTGTAAGAATCTCCAGACTGGAAGCGTCTTGCCCCATACGAAAGGCACTCTTGACTAAACGGTCCTCAAGAGAATGAAAGGATACCACAACAATTCTTGAGCCACTGGCCAAGAACTCACATACATTATTTAAGAAATGCTCCAGACTCTTTAACTCATCATTTACCGCTATTCGCAGCGCCTGAAATACTCGAGTGGCAGGATGGATTCCTCTTTTCTTTTTATATTTCCCTGGTACGTATAAAGCCTTTTCAACAATTTTTGCCAATTGGGTCGTTGTTTTTATCTCTGCCCCAGTTTTCCTTTCCTGTATAATAGCCTTGGCAATGCGCCTGGACCTTCCTTCTTCACCATATCGCCAGAAAATATCTGCCATTTCTTTTTGAGAAAGTCTTTTTAGCAAATCTTCAGCCGTTTTACCCTGTGATCTGTCCATTCTCATATCTAAAGGGCCTTCCTTGATAAAACTGAAACCACGCTCCATGGAATCCAGCTGCAAAGACGAAACTCCAAGGTCAAGCAAAATACCCTGGACCTTACTAATTTCTAATTTATTCAGAATATAATCTAGGTCTACATAGTCAGCTTGATACAATTTGTAAGAATCACTTATGTTTGATAGATACCTGCCTGCTATCTTCAATATCTCAGCATCCTTGTCTATTCCTATAAGGAGGCCATCAGGCTCTATCATCTTTAATATTTCACAACTATGTCCTCCAGCACCAATTGTAGCATCAACTATGATGTCCCCCTTACCTGGCTTAATGAAACTTATAACCTCATCAAGCATAACAGGCTTATGCGGAGAGTGACCATCATCAGAAAAAATCATTGATAAAAACTCTATTCATTTGCTAAATTTCACAAAACCGGTTTATTTCGTCATTGATTCGGGGCAGAACCCAGTCGAAACAGATCTTCTGCATCTCTTTCAAAGTTCTGCTCGTTATCTTCTTCGAATTCATTCCAGTGTTTTAAGTCCCATATCTCGATCCTGTCCATTACACCAATAATAACAACTTCCTTCTTAAGGCCGGCATAATCCTTGTGCAGTTGAGGTATAACAATTCTTCCCTGTTCGTCACAGGTAGCAAAACTTGACCTTGAAAAAAAAAGGCGCTGGAAATTCCGCGCCTTTCGATTAGTAAACATTGGTTCTGTTAGTTTTTCTGAAGTTTCTTCGAAATGAAGGGGAGAATACAGCGCAAGGCATTTGTCTAAACCCGGAGTTATAAAGAAACCTTTACCTTCTTTTTTTTCATCAACACATTTTCGTATCGAAGAAGGTATGGCTAGTCGGTTATTATCATCAATAGTATGTTGATGTTTTCTTAAAAACATGGCTATTCCCCATTTCTACCCATATTTCACCATTTAGCCAGGAAAATACACCATTTCTCACCTTTGTCAAGCCTTTTTTATAATATTTTTTTGTATTTTAGGATTGAAATTGTCCACATTTTACTATATTTAATGTTTGTTTGAAAAAAAACTCAACATCTTGTATAACAACACATAAATAAAATTTTCAAAATTTCTTATAATAAAATTAGATTTTATGCACAAAAGTTTTATGAATACAGAAACCTACAAAATCAGTCATTATGACTACACTATTCCAAAGCATCTTATTGCCCAGCATCCAACTGCAAAAAGAGATGAATCACGCTTTCTTATACTTCATAGAAAAAGCGCCAGGATCGAACACAGAAAATTTTACGATATTATTGAATATTTAAATTGCGGAGATGTCTTAGTCCTGAACGATACGAAAGTAGCCCCTGCCAGAATAATAGGTTACAGGACAACTGGTGGCAGGGTAGAAGGTCTCATTATTAAAGAAATACTTGAGAATACGTGGGAAATACTTTTACAATCAAATCATGGACTAAAGGAAAATGAATCCCTGTGTTTTGGCAATAATACTGTAATAGGACGTCTTGTATGCCGAAATGACACAGGAAGTTGGACAATTAAATTTGAAGACAGAAGGAAATTTATAGAAATGCTGGAAAACTCCGGCCGCATGCCATTACCTCCGTACATAAAAAGAGATCCAGAGGACAAATCATCAGGAACAGATGATGAAGAACGTTACCAAACCATTTACGCAAAAAAAATGGGAGCAATTGCTGCTCCCACCGCTGGCCTTCACTTTACAGAAAGTATTCTGCAGAAATTAACTAACAAAGGAATAAAGATAGTTTACATAACCCTACATGTTGGCTTAGGAACATTTAAAACCATAAAAGAAGAAGATTTCAGACAACACACTATACATAAAGAGTTCTACAATATCCCTGAAGCAGCTATTGCTACTATAAATAAAGCAAAGTCGCTCGGTAAAAGAATTATTGCTACCGGTACAACAACATGTAGAGTACTGGAAACATTAGCGAGAAATAACACAACAAAAAAAATCTCAGGATGGACAGATTTGTTTATATATCCACCATATAAGTTTAAGCTTACAGATTCGTTAATAACAAACTTTCACTTGCAGAGGTCAACGTTAATTCTTCTCGTGTCTGCTTTTGCAGGAGGGGAAAATATAGCTTCTTCTTACGAAGAAGCTATAAGCCTCGGCTATAGATTTTACAGCTATGGAGACTGCATGTTAATATTATAGCCGTTTAAAGCTCATTAGTTCCCCAAACAAACCCGGAAGAAATTTAGCAACAGAGGCAGGTCTTTGATTCTAGTTGTTTATTTCTACAGGTAAAATCATGTTTTGCATCGAAAGTTGTACAAACGCCTCAACATCAATATTGTCTCTATCGTGCGACGGGTTTTTAAGCCTATCCGCATCTCTCTCAACATATTCAATGCTCTGCGTTTTATAACTTTCCTTTAGTGTTTCACACTTTGGGCAATCAGGTGCCGTATAGATATACTTCACAGTTCCTCCTAATAAATGAAATATTCCTAAATAAATGATTACCTTCTTTTAGCTGCTTTCCTCTTAGC
>CAJXKT010000010.1 GCA_913055705.1 uncultured bacterium | reverse complement strand
CCATGTACCGATGCCCAGGCCGTTATAAGCATTCTTGATATACCTTATATTTTCAAAATCAGAAAAAACTTTTTTCTGTGCAAGAGCCAGCCGAATATCTTTAAGATCAGAATATATATTTCTCTTAAAAAGGGCCATCTGAGTTTCATTCTCTATCACTTCTGCATCATAAACTGTTTCCTCGTAAACCGCCCCTCCAAATGCCAGTAACGACTTGCGTTTATCGCCGTGTTCTCGTTTCCTAATCAGCTTACGTATATCAGCAGATTGGACATAGCTTATGTGATGGTTCTCTACCAGATATTTTCCGTTCCTGTCAACAAGGGTCTCGAAAGGTACAAAGGCAAGAATATCGTCCGGGATTATAATAAGGTTTTTCTTATCCTTAATCTCTGCCTCTATTGGTTTGATGAGTAATTCATACAGCCCTTTCCCAATTTCCCCGGCGTTTGCTCCATGGCTGCGTTCCCTTTCATCCTGTGGTGAAGGCGCTCTTAATAAAGAGCTATAGTAATTGATAATATTATCAAAATCGTTTTTGTTTTCGCTTAAACTGTTTTGATTCATTAACAGGGTCTTAATCGGTGCACGGAATTTGTCCATAGATGATCGGACAAAAGATTTGCGTGATACCTCCCTGCCGGTAAACTCTTCCCCGGTAATAGCAAACTGTATAATATCCTCACTGTTAACATTTGCGTAAACAATTATTGCACTATCTTCACCCAGTGTTTTCTGAACTTGTTCTACCTCTTGCAGTCTTATAATCTTTTCTTTGCGGGCAAATCTTTCTGCCATGAGCTTTTCCCTGCTGAGTTCGATAATCTGGAAGGCGGAAGAAATATCGGCATCCTTGATAAAAGCAGAGGCCAGCAATTGAGAGACATATATTTGACGGGCCAGATATCCCCGGTGTACCTCTCCGGTTGTTGCCTTGCGTAATTTTTCTATTATGGATACAGACTCATTAAAATATTCAATTGCCGTCTTATATTCTTTTTGTAAGAGATAAACCATACCAAGGTTGTTGAGATCTCCGGATATATCTTCATCTTTACCAAATTTCTTATCAGTAGCCAGCTTCTGTTCGTGAGGTTTGATGGCCTTGTCATGCTTGCTCCAGTAGTAGCGGTAAACCATATCGAGGTTTTTCAGGCTAAGGGCGTCATCAGCTTCTTTTCCCGATTCCCTGTTTATCTCCAAAGCCTCTTTATAATAGTTGAGCGCATCATCATATTGTTTCGTAGATTTGTAAACCCCGCCAATGTAGCTGAGCAGAATGGCAACTTTGCTTTCATCACCTGCTTTTCTGTATATGGCTAAAGCATCCTCATAATACTTGACGGCAACTTCATGCTGATTCCAGTACTTGAAAATATTACCAATGTTAGCAAGACCGATGGCAATATTATTATCCTGCTCGAGTATTCCGGCTGTATCCAAAGCCTCTTCATAATACTTTAAGGCTTTGGCATATTTGCCCTGAGTTTCGTAAACCCCGCCAATGTTGGCAAGTTGAAGAACAACTTTGTCTTCCTGATCTTCCTGACCAGGTTTCCTGTAAATAGCTAAAGCATCCTCATAATACTTGATGGCCGTATCATATTGCTTCCTGGATTTATAAATATTACCAATGTGGTTCAGGCCTGTAGAGATTTTATCATCTAGTTCCAGCTTTCTGTCTATGCTTAAGGCTCTATCAAAATACTCGATGGCTTTGCCATATTTGCCCTGTGTTTCGAAAACCCTGCCAATGCTGTTGAACCGAATGGCAACATCAGCTTCCATTCCCAATTTTTCATTTATTCTTAACGCATCTTCAAGATATTCTATGGCCTTATCATACTGGCCTTGAGAGTCGTAGACATCGCCAATGCTGCTTAACCGAATAGCAACTTTATCTTCCATCCCCGGTTTCTTATCAATTTCCAGCGCTTCTTCAAGATACTCTATGGCTCCGTCATAATTGCCAATAGACTCATAAATACCTCCAAGACGGCTGAGACATGTAGCAACCTTATCTTCCTGCTTCAGTGTCTTGTATATAGTCATGGCTTCTTCAAGAGACTTGACAGCCTCGTTATATTTACCCTGCTTCTCTAAATCCTGCGCCTTATGCAAATGGTCATCTGCCGGTTGTTGATCCTGGGCATAAACATACGAACAGGCAAACAGTGCCAGCAAAAATATTGATAAGGTTAAGTTTATTCTTTTTCTTTTGCTTTTAACCACAGTTTCCCTTTGCGCTCTTTGCGCCTTTGCGGTGAGTGCCTTTTTTACAACTTTAGTCACTTTTAATCTTTATAATATTATGTTCCAGTTACCTCTCTAAAAACCCCTTCAATTCTTATTGGCTTATCATTTCTATCATAGATAAGATTGCATGTTATTTCAGAAGTGAACCGCTCGCCATTCTTTCTCTTTAAGTGGGATTTAAAGTCCCAGCATATACCTTCTTTCTCTAACGTCTCCATCAGATTTCTTCTTTCATCAGGATTTTCATAAATATCTACAACACGTGTACCGAGAACCTCTTCAGCAGAATTAAAGCCCAGCATGTTCATACCCGCATGATTGATCCATGTAAACATTCCCATCTCACCGGGTTCACACTGGAATACTCCCTCTTTTAGTGAATTCAACAATTGCATCTGATGTTTTTTAGATTCCCGCAGCTCTTCCTCAAACCTCATTCTCTCGGTAATATCCTTACAAATTCCCTCAATATGGATGGGTACCCCTTTTTCATCTTTGATCATGTAAGAGGTGTGTTCGGTATAAAAACACTCGCCATTTTTCTTCTTACAAAATGATATAACCCCACTCCAGACCTCATCTTTTTCAAGCTTCTCAACAAGACGTCTTCTATCATCAGCATCTACGTAGATTTCATTTACCTTTACACCGACCATATCTTCCGGTGATTCGTAACCAAATATTCCAGCACCGGACTGATTAACCCACGTAAACACTCCTTCAACTTCGGGTTCACACCGATAAACACCTTCTTTCAGAGAATCAAACAATACCCGGTATTTCTTTTCAGATTTGAGAAGCTGCAGTTGCGGCTTTTTCCTCTCTGATATAACCTTAAATGACCCATCAATACGAAGGGGTTTACCTTCTGTATTTTTTACCATATTAGAGGTACGTTCAGTGTAAAAATGCTCACCATTTTTCTTTTTACAAGCAGAAACAAAGTCCCTCCAGACCCCTTCTTTTTCAAGCTTCTCGACAAGACGTCTTCTATCATCGACATCTATGTAAATATCTTTTACTTTTGTACCTATCATCTCTTCCGGTGACTCATAACCAAAAATTTCAGCACCTGCTTTGTTAACCCATGTAAATGCCCCTTCGACTCCGGGTTTACATTGATAAATACCGACCTGAAGAGAATCAAATAACTCCCTGTATCGTGTCTCAGATTCCGCTGTTTCTGATATCTTTGCATCCAGGGTATTTGCCATCGTATTGAAGGATGTTGCCAATATTCCTATCTCATTACCGTTCTTTATGTTCACCCTTTGAGTTAAATCCCCTGAAACCATCTTTTCGGTTACTTCTGCCAGCTTAAGTATCGGCCTGGAGAGCCTTCCACCAAGAACGTAGGCTACTAACATAATGGGAAATACCATTGCTAACAACAAAGCCGTAACAATGTGTTTAAGATTATGTGCTGTTCCATAAGCTTCAGATCTGTCAATCTCTGTAATAATGCCCCAGTTAAACTCAGGCACCCAACTCCACACTCCAAGTACGGGTACACCTCCATAATCGTTATAACCTACCGAATCAGAACCGTTATGCCCTGCTACACACTGTGCAACACCATGGGTTAATTTGCCGGTTTCCGGGTCAACCAACTTCACTACCAGGGAACTTCTTTTTTTAAACATTCCTCTTTTCTTCAAATGTCTTGTAAACCTCGACTCCGTAAGCATAACTCCCTCTTTGTTTGTAAGATACGTCTCGCCTGTCTCCCCAACCTTGTAACTCTGCATCAAATTGCTCAGTGTACCCACATGAATCCTCAATGTAACAACACCAATTATAGTATCATCCTCATCTTTCAGGGGTGTTGCCACAAACATGGTAGGCAATCCCACTTCTTTCTCATCAAATTCATTTATAAGTGGAACTTTAGACGGTATTATGTTTGTTAAAAATGTTTTCCCCTTTATTGCCTGCTTGAAATAATCTATTTTTGAAATATTTTCTCCCACACGTTCTTCCGATGTAGCAACCGTGATCAAACCTTTATCATTACTTACAAAAGCATCCTTGTAACCATACTCAAGTACAATCATCTCTAAATACCGGATAATACCTTTATAATCCTCATCTTTTTGTGTTATCCCGGCACTCTTAATCATATAGGGATTGTTTGCAACAACGAGGGCATCTTTCATCCTCTCATGCATCCAGGTAGACACCAGCTCTGCCTGCTTGTGCCCGATAGCTTCGAGATTATCCATTATCACAGTCTTAAGATCAGACTGTATTCTTGGATATACCACAATCCTTAACAGAGCAAAAGGAAGCAATATGACAACAGTCAGTAACAAAATGATATGGGTCTTTATCGAAATAAACATTTTTCTCTTCTCCTCATTTTATAAAAGAAAAAGATGCCAGTACATACAGATAGCAAGGAAAGGTTCTTGTCATTTTCGCACGGTTAATAGTCAATCTCTCATTATGAAGATAAATATGAATAGACCGCAGAAAACAAAATTTACAAAGTATATCGACCAGAAACTATTCCAGCCTTGTGTTTTCGTAATCTTCTTAACGACCTTTTTGCCAACATACATGGAGGCTATTGTACCCGCTATAATTATCATTATCTGTAAGAGTTTAACCATTTCTGTGGAGGCTTGTTGATTCAGGATACTAAACGCATATGAACCAAAATGTAAATTTACTACCGGCAAAATTTGACCAAAGCCGTTGATAAATGTAATAACGTGATTGGATACTTCTCCGGCAAATGAAATTGGGATAAAGGTGCATGTGTACAAGACGAGTCTTTCCAGTGAAGACCCTTCCGAACTTGATTTTCTAAAAGCTATAGTACCCAGCCAGATAAGACCAAAACACAAAATGTAAAAAGATATGCTGATAAGTGTATAGTGTATAACTTCACTGTTTATTTTTGTGGAGAAATGATCATACAGAGACAATTTTCTAAGATTAATGGCCAGCACGATTGCAATAAGCACCGGGACAAAAAAGGCAATTGCAAAATTAGCTCCTTCCCTATATGAATTAAGCCCTGAATCTCGAACAAGCTCAGCCGCAGGAACCCTAAGGTTAAGGTTTACAGCATCATGCTTGCAGTTCTTTATACATTGTCCGCACATGGTACAGTCTTCATTAGTATACATATTATAAACCCCTATATTCATGGGACAACCTTGATCCTCATCTGTTCCTTTATAACAAGCTGGATATTTACATTGAGAGTTGCAGACGCTGGTGTTAGCCCTGACTTCAATTATCGAAAGTTTAGAATAAATACCATTCATCAGACCAAGAGGGCATATATACCTGCACCATGAAGCACTACCGTACAATACGTAAAAAATCATAGTAAAACCCATAATCGATAGTAACAGTACAGCTGTAGCCAATGGATAATTCGGCATATCTGTTATGTGTTCTGAACACAGTATCAACGCAAAACCAAACACTCCAATATACGGCCCCTGTCTTTTCATAAAATTGGGTAATTTTAGCCTGAGGTTTAGTACCTTTTGAACCATTTCTGCAATTGCATAAAAAGGACATAAACCACAGAAAAGGCGTGAGGTTAACAGTAAACTTGTTACTATTACCGGCCACCCGATAGCCCATACTAAAAGAGACGTATTCCTGGCATAACCATTAAAATCAAATAACAAAATGAATATAACTGAAAAATAAATTACTTCCATTGCTATCTTAAACGCACTGGGGTAAAACTTACTTAATATAAATTGCCTTATACTCTTAAACTTCAGAAGGTTAAATCCTATTCCCGTTTTCTCGGTTGATATCGGGCCCAGGGATATATGCGAGGGCGTAAGCGTATTTCCCGTACATAAGCTTACGGCCCTGTGTGTGACTTCCTCTAACTCATCAATATTATTTGGCCAATCATAGCTCAGGAGGATGTTCATGGCTTCCTTAGTCATAGCCATAATGGTTTTTCTTTCTGTCTCGTTGTACTTTTCAATAAAATGCTCCACAAGCTCGTGAATATCCTTCTTACGCTTCCTGAGAGGGATTAAGTCAATAGATTGAAGGAGTAGGAAATTGTACAATTCTTTACTAAAACGATTGTTTCTGACTAATTCCTCAATATCCATTCCACATGTAAAAATCATCCTGACATTTGATTTAATCTCTTCATTACTTCCAATACGTTTAAAAAAACCGGTTTTCAGATAGGTTAACAATTTGTTTTGAACGCTGAGAGTAAGCTCATCTATATTTTCAATAAGAATTGTCCCACCATCTGCAACTTCTATATATCCCGGTTCATTTGTGTTGGAAAAAGTTAACGAACCCTTCAAACTCCCAAAAAGGGCACTCTCCTGCAATAATCCTAACATGATTTCATCTGGCTTCTGGCTTCTACCATCTTGACCTGTAGGGATTTGCGGTATAGAGGAACAATCTGTAGTTATAAATCTATTCTGTTTATGACTACTTCTTTCGTATATATAGCTCGCCAATGTCGATTTTCCCGTACCTTCCTCCCCAATTAACAGGACGGGCAGATTATTTTCAACCGCCTTTTCTGCAAAAGATCTAAGACTTTGAATATGTTTAGACCTGCCCTTAAGTACATGCGATTTACCGGTCTCCTTTTCTGCCCAGAATTTTTCAAGTTCCTGCACCCTGCTCAGCTTTGCAATTGACCTTTCAGTATCAGTCATTATGCGTTGTGCCAGGGTATTTATTAAGCACCTTGTCAGTGATGGATCATGTTCTGTTATCATATCGAAAACATACTTCTTTATTACAAGTAACTTCGAATCTTTTTCTACCCTTGCAGAGGCGACCCTTGGATTACCGGATATGAATCCTATTTCTCCAAAACTATCCATTGGGTCAAATACGGATACTGTCATGTCTTCATTTTCCTTGTCAGTTACAAATATCTTTACCTTCCCCTCCAGAATAACGTAAAACGCATCGCTTACATCGCTTTCTTTGAAGACAAAGTCCCCATAAGGGTATTCCTGAATATTCACAATAGCTGCAATCTTTTCAAGATGATCCGGTGCGAGTGCAGCAAACCCGGGAATACTTTTGAGGATAGAAATACAATCTGGTTTTTCTTCTTTCATAACTTTACCACTTCAACACTGCGAATCATTCAGGCCTTTATTATTGATGAGAAGAATGCGCCCTGAAGATGCTTCGCCTCTGTTCTCCAATCATATTTTATTTTCTTTATATACAACAATAACGCCTTAGTTTCAATTATTTCATTTTTGAACAAATATCATGCCAAATAGTATATGGGCGGTTTTCATTCTCTTTCCATCGTAAGATAATTAATTGCACAACAACTCTCTTTTAAAATCCTATCACAAAGAATAGAGGATTTTTAAAGAGAAAGAAGGGTATTAGACAGCTTGGATACATTCTATTATTTCGTTATCTATTACTCTAATTTGAGAAAATAGAGTCAATTTCTTACAAACAAAATTCGGATGATTTCCATCACTTATAATCATTATTAGCTCTTTTCAGTCATTTATTTGATATCTCAAAGATATCTAAATATTTGTTTAACGGATGGCACTACAACTACCGAACGATATCACATGATAGAGATATAATCTAGCTGCAAATTGAGTAATGTTTTTATGCATATAGTGTCTTTGCTCTATTTACAGTTTAGCAAACCTGTTGTACCCTGTTGCCTAAGTAGAATAGCGATAGAACCCTATTCTCTTTTTAAGCACAAGCGGAGTGTTGTTAATACAAGATCACCAGAGATTCTAAGGAATACAGAAAACTTTTTCAGACAGGAGATAATGAAAATAATATAAATTCATGGCATCGGATGGCCATTCAAAAAAAGCTCATATTTAAAGAGCTTTTTTTGAACTCCTCCAAATTTGTCTAATAAAAGCTATCCGATGCCATGGTTCTTTTACCTACTTTAAGATTCTAACGAGCATAGAAGTGTTTTTCAGGCAAGATGTAATCTATTGAAAAGCAAAGATAAGAACAGATGCTAAAATACTTAGATAATACTTAGAAGTCCAAGGTATAGGTGAGTCTGTAAAAAGGTCCAGATGTTAATGGAGTCCCCCTCCACCACTCTGGTCTTTTAAAGACTCACCTATACCTTGGACTTTTTTTATTACTTACTTAAGAATTTAATGGGTGTAGAAGGTTTTAGGTAGGAGATAATTATGGAAACTACGGAAAAGGATAGATGCGATACTTCTGAGACAGGAGAGAACATCTGGTTTACCTTCTCTCGCAGGCATATTTTGTCTTTGGCCGGCTGGGGATTGTTTTTTGCCGCATTGGGCGGCTACTTGATTCGGTTTTTCTGGTTTAAACACGGCTTCTTTTATCCTAAGGTACTTTTTGAACCTTCACCTAAGTTTACGATAGGAGAGCCTAAGATTTTTGCAGAACACTCAGTTACAAAGCTAAAGTCGAGGAGGGTCTTTATTGTACGTAATGGAGATCGTTTTAAGGCCTTATCAGTAGTATGCACACACCTGGGATGCGCAGTAGAATTTTCTGAAAAAAAGGATATCTTCGAGTGTCCATGTCACGGAAGCAAATACTATCGAAATGGTATAAACTTTGCCGGACCTGCACCCAGACCGTTAGACAACTTTGAAATAGTTCTGGATTATACCGGCAGATTAGTTGTAGATAAAAGCAAAAGTGTATCTGTTGAAACAGAGTTAATTGTGTAAAGAATTAATCAAGTAGCATTTTTCTAAGAAAAGTAAAGGGAAATGGCTGATATTTCATTTACAACAGATAGTGAGGCTACAAACCAGGCAACCATACCCAAACAAGGTAAACGAATACCTCTTGATTTAGATTGGTTACAACAAAACATTCGTTGCCAGCATACATGTCCTGCACACATGGATGTACCCGGTTACATACGTTTAATTGGCCAGGGTAAGTATTTAGAATCTTATAAATTGATGCTGGAAACCAATCCTTTCCCCGCCGTTTGCGGATATATATGCGCACGTCCATGCGAGACCAAATGTAAACGTGGTGATTTTGACAAACCGGTGTCAATAGATGCCTTAAAGCGGTTTGTTACAGACTATATTTACAAGAATAAGATAACAATTCCACCCCCAAAGATAATACAGAGAGAGGAAAAAGTTGCCATAATCGGATCCGGCCCTGCGGGATTAACAGCCGCTAACAGCCTTGCAGGCATGGGATACAGGGTGACAGTTTTTGAAAAGGAATCTGTACCGGGCGGCATGTTGATGTGGGCAATCCCGTCATACAGGCTCCCTCGTGAACAGATTATGTTTGATATAAGCCATATCCAGGCACGAGGTGTAGAGATAAAGACAAACACACCTATTGGAAGTCCGGGAAAGACAATTTCTGGCCTGTTAGAAGAAGAGGGCTACAAAGCCGTATTTATAGCTGCAGGCGCACAAAAGGTTAGAGCACTCGGGATCCCCGGAGAAGAAGGAGATGGCGTTATGGACTGCCTTGAATTCTTGAAAAACGTAAGTCTCGGCGTTATGAGAAGTATGGGCAAGAAAGTGATAGTGGTTGGAGGCGGAAATGTTGCAATGGATACTGCAAGAACTGCCATGAGGTTTACTCAAAACGTTGGATACGAACATGCTGAGATGGATGCTGCAAGGATGGCAATTCGCCTGGGAGCCCAGGAAGTACATGTTGTGTGCCTGGAGTCTAAAGAAGAGATGCCGGCATGGGAACATGAGATTGTAGGGGCAGAGGAGGAAGGAATAATACTTAATCCATCCAAAGGACCCAAGAGTATCATTAGGGAAAACAACAAGGTCGTGGGGTTGGAAACCCTGAATGTTAAATCTGTTTTTGACAGCGACGGCAAGTTTAATCCAACATTTATTGAAAATAGTGAAAATATTATGCCTGCAGATACCGTGATATTAGCGGTTGGCCAGACACCTGACGTATCCTGGCTGGAGGGACGCCCTGAGATAGAACTGTCACCAAGAGGTACAATAAAGATTGATAATGAAACTCTTGCAACTACAAGACCAGGTGTATTTGCAGGAGGTGACGTTGCCTATGGGCCCAGAATCGTAATTGAAGCAGTTGCAGATGGTAAGAAAGCCGCAACTTCCATAGATAGATATATAAGGGGGAAAAGCCTTCCGGAGCCTAAGAAGAAAGTCTGGGTTACGCTTACGGATAGCGAACTTAATGCTCGAGAGGGAGATTATGACGCCGTACCCCGTCAAGAGATGCATATGCTGCCTATAGAAAACAGGCAGGGTACATTTAATATAGTAGAGCTTGGCCTTTCGGAATCTCAGGCAAAGATAGAGGCTTCGCGTTGCCTGAAATGCGACCTTAGTATTGAAGTAGGAACGAATGATTGTGTACTCTGCGGCCGCTGCAGTATGGTATGTCCTGCCGGTGCACTAAGGATGGTGGACACAGCCGATGAAAGCAGGAAATACCAACCTTCAATTAGTGAAGACGGTATCGTAATAAAATATACTGATAAATGCATTCGGTGCGGTAATTGCAAAGATTGTCCTGCACACGTGATAACCATGAAGCGTGTGCTCTGGAAACCTGACGAAGAATTAAATGAAACATTAGAAGAAAGCGAATAATAGAAAGACGAATTTCTAATAAGGTAAAGTAAAGAGCTGGCGTGAAGGAAAGGACATCTAAATGAAAGATCCGAATTTAAAAGATAAGATCAAGGAAACTGTAGAAGATATCTGGGGGTCTGTATTCCGTCATGGTTACAAAGATACCCCCAGGAACAGGATTCTCCAGATTATTAGTAACGTATGGTTGCATTTGCATCCTGCGAGGGTTCGGGAGCATGGCACGAAACTCCGCTTTACCTGGTGTATGGGAGGGATAACTTTTTTTGTATTCTTAGTGGAAGTGGTAACAGGAATCTTACTAATGTTTTATTATACTCCTGATGTAAATAAAGCTTTTGCAGATACAATGGATTTAATGTACACGGTACCTTTTGGCAGACTGATGAGAAATGTTCATAGATGGGGTGCGCATGCCATGGTGATTACGGTGAGTATACACATGTTCCGTGTATTTTTAACGGGTTCGTATAAGCCCCCGAGAAGATTTAACTGGGTGATAGGCGTATTCTTATTACTTCTCACATTTTTATTAAGTTTTACAGGGTATTTATTGCCCTGGGATCAACTGGGCTACTGGGCTATCACCGTTGGTATGAATATGGGGAGAGCAACACCATTATTTGGTCATGAAGGGCCTTTTTCACAATTCCTGGGAATGACGGCAAATAATGATATCCGTTTTTCTCTGGTGGGGGGGACGACGATCGCGGCCCCTGCCCTGTTACGGGCCTATGTATGGCATTGTATTGCAATACCGGTGATAGCAACAGCATTGATGATAGTTCATTTTTGGAGGATACGCAAAGACGGTGGTATCTCAGGTCGGTTATAGTGCCAAGATAAAATTTGTTATAGTTTATTGAAAGATATTTAGAAGGAGCTCATCCATGGAAAGTAGCTGGCAAAAGAAAGAGTTAGAAGAAGTAGAATTTGATGATGATACAGTGTTTACATGGCCAACGCTCGTTGTTAAAGAGTTTCTGGCTGCCCTTTTCGTTTTGGTAGGGCTGCTTTTCTTTTCGTTTTTTGTGAATGCTCCACTGGGTGAAATATCAGATCCATCACAAGCCGAAAATCCGGCAAAGGCACCATGGTATTTTGCAGGCTTACAGGAACAATTAGTATACTTTGATCCATGGTTTGCCGGCGTAGTGCTTCCAAGTATAATACTTGTAGGCCTGATAATGTTGCCATATTTGGATAATAATCCTAAGGGAAATGGTTATATTTCTTTTAAAGAGCGGAAATTTGCCATGCCTGTTTTTATTTCCGGATACGTGTTCTGGTATCTCCTGGTATACGTTGGCACTGCCCTGAGAGGGCCTTACTGGACATTTTTCTGGCCAGGGCAAGCGTGGACACACGATTTTCCCACTCCGCCGCCACTTCATAATTTACCATTACCGGCGGGAATTGCTATGTTAATTGCATTTTATGCTGCAGGATTTGCCATTCCGATATTTTTTAAAAGAAACTTTTTTCAAAACTTAGGTGTCGTACGGTATGCACTTGTAATGGGGCTTCTTCTGACAATGATTGGTACCGCAGGCAAGATAATCTTAAGACTGGCATTTGATGTTAAATATATTATTGTAACCCCCTGGATCAACTTATAATTTATTTCAGAATCCTTAAATGGTTATTTCCAGAGAGAGTAGGTGATTTATGAGCATACAAGGAGCAATCTTTTTTGTTTTGAGTGCCCTATTTCTTTTTATCACTATTTTGTGGGTTAATGAAGAATTTTGGAGCCCAAAATGGTTAAAATTTCAAAAAGAATATTACGAAGAACAGGCATCAAAGGCTGAGAAAGAGTATGAAGCCTCTACAACCGTCAAGGAAAGAGAGATGCTTGGTCAACGATTAGCATTCTTTAAAAAACCTGTATATGAAATTAAGCAGATTGTTTTGAAAGGTAATTCTGGTTGGGCTGATGGAGAAAATGGTGATAAGGTAGACAGGTGCATGACCTGTCATATAAATGAGGATGAATTAAGGGTTTCACATCCTGCAGAATTTCCTTTTGATATATATGGATGCAGTGTATGTCACGGAGGCCATGGAAGGGTATTGGATGAAGAGTTAGTACATGAGGGTATGTCTTATGGTCGAAGGGATATGCAGCTTAGATTGACATCGGCTGAAACTTTATTTGAGTTTTGGGATGAGTTAAATGAATTATCACCTGAGGAAAGCGATCCCAACCAAAGGACCGTGATGGGTAATTTTAAACAATATAATATTACCGGGGATAAGGCCATTTATGTCGGTAGCCAAAAGTGTATTAAATGCCATGCGGGTTTGACATTTCCACATGTAGAGAGATGGTTAAGGATAAAATTTAAGTCCCTTGACCTTGTGAAAAAAGCCCCAGATTATATCGCCGGTGACGAGGAATACCGGAAGACATGTTTAAAGTGCCATACGACAGGGTATGATGAGGCCACTGGAGAATATTCCGAGGAGGGAGTTACCTGTGAAGCTTGTCATGGTCCTGGAGAAGTATATAGTTATTTTATGGAGATAGGAAAGGCATCTGAAGGGCAAAAGATTGCCAAAGTAGGTACGTACGGAACAGCTTACAATGTGTGTGGGCCTTGTCATCATTCGCGTGGCCATGAAATGCGGCTTGAATTTTTCCAAAAGGCAAAGGGCACTTCGGATGAGTGGTTTTTCCCACAACATACGACACCATATAAATCAAACTAATTGGAAAAAGTTAAATAAGCAACAAAGTAACATCTTATCTTTTAGTTTAATAAAAAAGCCATTTAATAAGGAGTCACATCATGAGTAGAAAGAGAACTTATTTATTGTTGCCAGTCTTTGCTCTATTGGTATTTTCTTTAGGTAGTGTGTCATTTGCTCAAGATGTGGCTGAAAAAGCTCAAGAAGTCACGGAAGAGGTAAAAGAAAAGGTAAAAGAAAAACCAAAAGCTAAGCCAAAAGCTAAGAAAGCCGTTGTCATTTCTGGAGGGGCCCCAACCAAGGAGATGCAGAAAATGGCAATGGATTATTATAACATAATTTATCCAAGCGAGGCGGCAAGGGCTTTATGGGACGATAACGTTGGTATGGAAAAGGGTCTGGGACCATGGCAAGACATTTATAAGCCTATACCATTGCAAATGTACTGGTTTCCCAGGAGGCACTATGTCAGACCAGAGGGTGAATACTATGATCAGCTCCTGAAGAAGTATAAACCGGATGACTGTATAGCGTGTCATGAAAATGTAACTCCAGGTTGGGTTCATGACTGGAGGAATTCAACGCATGCAAATCCAAAAAAGAACAGTTACTTTGCTAAGAAAACAAGAGAGATAGAAAAACTGTTAGGGAGAGAAATAAATGAAGTTTTATGTAGCGAATGCCATGGTAAGGACCACAGCGAGCTGAGAATGCCAACACCGGAAATATGTGGCAAATGCCATCCTAAAGAGGTAATTGAATTTATGGATGAACAGAAATACGGCCGCCCGAATCATGTAGATTCAAATATAGCTAACTTCATCGTACCATGGTACGCAGAAAATGCACGGCAGGGTTATCTCGCTTCCATGTTCGGCTGTGATTACTGTCATGGAATTACTGATAAATGTGATGCGTGCCACACAAGGCATAAGTTTACGGCTGCTGAGGCTAGAAGGCCTGAGGCTTGTATGAGTTGTCATATGGGGTATGACCATCCTGATGCCGAATCTTATAGTGAATCCAAGATGGGTTATATATATCATATGGAGGGAGAACACTGGGATTGGGAAAAACCGCTTGCTCAAATTGTACCTGGTAAAGACTACAGGGCTCCTACCTGTCAGTTTTGTCATATGTATCAGGGAGAGGGGAAGTTTACTCACACTACCGCTTCAAAAGGCATATGGAGGATGGGAACTGTACCGCCAAAAGGTGTTGATTACCAGTCTTCCTTGAAAGATTATCCGTATGGCGTAAACCTTCCACCATTAAACAAAAAGATTGACATTTACACACCAGAAAACAAGAAAAAACGGGAGCTATGGATAGAGATGTGCAGCAATTGCCATAGTCCACGTTTTGCAAGGATCTATCTTGAAAACATGGATATGCTCATGTTTGAAATGTGGAAAGCAACAGATAGGGCACAGTCGATTATGGACGGTTTAGCAGCAGCAGATGCTTTCGATCCTCCGGTATCAGAGAGGGGTATATATCCTATGGGAGACGTAATTGCAGATGCTCTAGGGCCTAATTTGCTGGGAGAGGGCATTTATAACGCATTTAAGACCACTGGAGGTAAGATACCCGTATATGGACCTATTCTAGGGGTGTATAGTGTGTTTATGGCCGGCGAGAATAATCCTTCTGTGATTGAGAATATATACACTGATTTGTGGTTTGGTGACAAGGCATTTGCATACAAAGGCACTGCACATGTACAGCAGGATATATCATGGTGGTATGGCACAGCGAGGGTATTCCAGAAGATAAGTGCCATGGAAAGCGAGGCACGAAAACTGCTAAGGGCTAAAGGAGTAATAAAGTAGCTTTGTTATTATGAAAAGTGTTTCTTAATGTAACGAGGGATGCGAATATATAGATGTCACAGTTTTCGTCCTTCAGGGCACGCTTATCAGGTATTACAACTAAAACCATATATGAATTATTGAATTCTTCAGGTAAAGAAGAAATTCAGGAGAAAAAGAAATGTCTTTAAAAGCTGGTACGTATAGTTTGAATGGCAATTCCGGGAAAGTGTCTGCTTATACTTATAAGACAGGTTTGCTTAGTAAAATAGCACACGATTTATTAATTGATGTGACCGATTTCAAGGTTAATGTAGACGTGCCTGAGGAGGGCGGTTTTGCTTCCGGAAGCCTGGGACTGGAGATACAGACAAATTCTCTAAAAGTAGATTGTGCAATGAAAGATGGAGAGCGCAATCCGGGTACATTAAAGGAAAAGGATATAGCAGATATTGAAGCAGATATGGCCAAGAAGGTTTTACATCCGGACAAATATCCTACTGCCAGTTTCAGTTCCAAGTCTATTCAGGAAAATGGTGACAGTTATCACGTAAGCGGAGAATTAAGTTTGCACGGTGTTACAAAACCTGTAGATTTTGACATAGATACCAGCGGTGGTGGCTTAAAAGGAAGGTTTACCATAATCCAGACGGATTATAAAATAAAACCTTTCAAGGCTATGATGGGGACTTTGAAGATAAAAGACGAGATGGATATCGGCTTTGATCTGGCTTTAAGCTGAACCTGGATGTTATTTTACAAATGCCTTTTGTTTCCAGAAGATATTACTGCTCCATAGCAGGGCGATAGCAATACTGAAATCCAATATAGCCACGCCTATCAGGAAGTAGTAGCTGCCGTGTGCCAGCCTGGACAGGGTCGCGCCAGTCGCAATCATGGCGGCTAAGAACACAAAGAACCAGGGCCTGAAGATTTGCCAGGCCTTTGGCTGATCAAGGGAACGTATTCTGGCCAGATTATTCTGGCAGCTTTTACTGAAAATGAATTTCCCTTTTAAACTGCCAAAACACGGTCCGGCAACAATGGCAATCCAGATCCAGTACATCTCCGATCTCAGTATATGCGCTTCAAGCAGTAGAGTGCTTCCCTTTATTAGCAATACTATGCCACCAACATACCATACGAAGGCGGCCAGGATATTGAGAGTGCGGGTAGATACGGTTATCATTGGTGATTAAATTATGCCTGGTCTGACATAGCGCCGTACTCCTACGACACTATGCCGCCTTCTGATTGGGTATTAATATCCTGTCCTGCGCTTTGGACGCTCTTCTTTGGGACGTGCTGTATTGACCTTAATATTTCTACCTTTTACTTCACTTTCATTCAAGGCCTTTATAGCTTCTTCAGCCTCGGCCTGATTCGGCATTTCAATGAATCCAAACCCTTTTGATTGTCCGGATTGTTTGTCCTTTATGATTGAAACACTTGATATTTCACCATGTGGTGAAAAAAGATCCTTAACTTCATCATCCGTAATCTCGTAAGAAAGGTTTCCTACATATATATTCATCTCTACTCCTCTAGACCTTGTGTATTGATCAAGTAAACATTACCGAATAACCAACACACGTATTATGCGATAATGGCCTGTAATGGCTGTCTTTTTTAAAGCTTGTTCCTGATGCCGGTAACCTGCTTATTCCGTACGATCAGTAATCTCTATAAGGTGATATCCGAAATCGGTTTTTACAGGACCATGCACCTTTCCAACTTCCTCATTGAAAACTACCTGATCAAATTCACTCACCATTTGTCCGGGACTGAACTCCCCTAAAGCTCCCCCACTCTTTCCTGATGGACATGTTGAGTGCTCCTTTGCTACATCAGCAAAGTCTGTCCCATTTTCAATTTGCTCTTTTAACTTTCCACACTCTTCCTGACTTGACACCAGTATATGGCGTGCTTTGGCGGTCGCCATTTCTCTCTCCCTTCTGAAATAATTAAGACTTTTTAATTTGATTAATGTAAACGTTTATTTTACTCTTTGTAATCCTCTTGTCAATTGATTTCCGTACAATCCTTAAACCTCACTCTTTATAAATGGTAATTTACAGTAAATTCTTCAATACCGGCTTGAGCACAGACTTTATAACAGACAATGAAATAATCCCGACAAAAACAAGAACAATCGTCAATGTGCTCCACTCATTCAGAATGAGTCCCAATGCTAAACCCGCTGCGGGAGGATGCGCTGTACCCGTAATTACCATCACAAATATCGCCAATCCTACAGCCATTGCACCAAACACTACGTGTGAGGATTCATGGATAAAGGTTACCCATGTCATTAATGACCATAAAGATAAATAGTGACATATACAGCCCGCAACTACGCCGACTATATACCCACCTATCATAATCCTCGGCTTTGATACATGTGCCTCAGGCATTGTGAATGCTATAAAGGTACTTGAGCCCAAAGCTGCAATTATGACGGGATTCGTCATGACATCAAGCACCATCAGTACAATGAAAACTGTTATAGTTGCAAGCGCGCATTGAAAGATATCTCCTGTCAGATTTTTCCTGAATTTTTCATCCAATATTTTCATCTCGAACCACTCCCCTTTTAGTAATTATGGTTAACATTGGAAGCCTTACATTTATTTGTATTAAACTACAAACATATATTTCTGCCAGAATAGTTCTCATGACCCAGTACTCTGGTAATGGTTAACACCCACTTTCCATGTGAAGACTGATACAATAAACACTATAATACCTACAATTGGTGTTCCCATTTCTAATGCCGGGTGCAGGAGACCTTCTCCCGAACGATCTAAAAAGAAATGCGCCGGGTAAAAGTTGATAAATGCTATCGGGAAAATAAATGTCAAGAAAAACTGCATCCCCATGTTATAAATATTTACCGGATAGTTAATAAACTCTTTGCTTGAAAATATTACAGTATGAACCAGAGACCGGTTTCTTAATGTCCAGAAAGCGACTGCAGTCACCGCCAGGCGTATGCCGCCGGCAATTAAAACTCCCCCACCAACAATTACAGGAAACAGCAGAATCTTTCTAAGCGTCCACTCTATACCGGCAAGGTGTGTACCAAAATACAGGGCAGTAAAACCGATTATAAGATGTGCAGCCGTCGACACCTCAAATTTAGAAAAGATAACCTGCCCTAATGGACTGAGCGGCCTTACCAATACTCTGTCAAACTCGCCGTCCACAACCATCTTGTCGAAATTAATCAGTTGGGAGAAAATCAGATTTGTAAACCCGTATGCGAATGCATGAAGAGAGTATAAGAAAACCATTTCACCCATCGTCCATCCCTTTATTTGATGAAAGCGGTTCAGGAGTACAAAAAGTAAACCAATCTGCCCGATATAAAAAGTCATGATGGCAAATATATAGAACAGAAAACTTGCCTTATACTCCATCCTTGCTTTGATGGATGTTGCAAACAGTGTAAGGTAAATCCTGATTGTCTCCATTTATCCTCCCTGGATGACCAATTTTTTCTTACCGGCGTTCCACATAAGACTACAAATAACGCCCATTATCAGTATCCACATTAATTGTGAGATTATTATTGAAGGAACTTCTGCCATCGGAACCCGTCCTGTCAGGATAACGGTCGGAAAATAAAGCATATACTGAAACGGAAGAAAATTAACCAATGGTTTCAAGAATTCCGGAAAGAAATCTATAGGCACTATTCCACCGGAAAAAAAGGTAAACAATGCATATTTAAAGAGCATGAACGGAAAAATTTCTACGAACCAGAAAGCAAGCAATCCCGCAGCGAAGTTAAGCATAGAGATTAATATGTATCCGGCAAAGAAAGAGAAAATAAATACTAATAATCTTACAGGTTCAAGCGGAATAGAGATATCAAAAAGAAGAAGGGATATGATGACGACAGGAAAAGTCCTGGCCATAATATGAAAGAGGGAATGACCGACATTCTCCGCAAGGTTCATAAAGAAAAACGATGTCGGCCTTATGAGCTCCATTGCGATAGAACCGTCCATAACCTTCCTATAGATAATGGAGTCGTCCATCGTAAATGATATCCTCACTGCCATTACCAGGACAGCATAAGTTGTAATGGCAGTTAATGTAAAACCATTATGCACCGTTGTATCGAACTGTGAATACAAAGCTTTCCACAGGGAAGTGAAAATAAACACATATAGAAAACCATTCACTATGCCAACGAAACAGTCAAATCTATACGTAACCTGTTTCTGGAAAGATATAGATGCGAATTTAAAGAAAAGTTCTGGTTTCATCTCATTTAGTAAATGACTTTTTCTAGGATGTTGACAATTTTATACGATTGTCATAAATGTTCCTGATTATACTTTCTACGGATGGTTCCTTTACAGATATATCCTTTATCTTATATTGAGAAGCAATGGTGCCTATAACCTCTCCTATACCTGAACCGTCGCTGTCAAACGTCAGCCATTTCTTACATCCCTGTTCCCGCACAACGGTGACTCCGGGTATTCCCTGCATAACACAATCATCTTCGTAAAATTCTACCTCTATTACTTTCTCATGGACAAACTTTTGTTTCAAAAACTCGGTTTCACCGTCAAATATAATCTTTCCCTCTTCAAGTATGATAAGGCGTTTGCAAAGTTGCTCAATATCGTTCATGTCATGAGTAGTAAGAATAATGGTAGTTCCCTCTGTTCTGTTAATTTCCGAGAGAAAATTTCTTACGGATTGTTTTGCCAGCACATCCAGGCCGATTGTAGGCTCGTCCAGAAAGAGTACCGGAGGGTTGTGAATAAGAGACGCAGCAATATCACACCTCATCCTCTGGCCTAAAGACAGCTTTCTTACCGGCATCTCCAGAAGAGGCCTGAGACCAAGCGCCTTTTCCAGCTTTGCCATTTGACGATCAAAGTCTGATCTGGACACACGGAATATTACCCTCAGCAAATCGAATGACTCACGAACGGGAAGATCCCACCAAAGCTGTGTTCTCTGTCCAAATACCACACCAATCTTAGCTGCGTTCTTTTTTCGGTCCTTATAAGGAACAATTCCATTTACCTCTGCAGTCCCGGAGGTCGGCACAAGTATTCCTGTCAGCATCTTTATGGTGGTCGATTTACCGGCGCCATTTTCACCAACATATCCTACAAACTCTCCACGTCTTATCTTAAAGTCAATATCATTCACTGCCGTAATGATCTTGTGTCCTCTATGAAAAAGCGCCTGAAGTTTACCTAAGAAGCCTTTACCAGATGAGCTTACTTTGAATTCTTTTCTTAGACCTTTAACTTCGATTGCGATATTATCCTGCATGTTTTAATATCCTTTTTTCTATAATCAGGTTATCATAATCGTCAATATTACAAATATACTCCGGTGCAAGAAAAGTTGTTGAAGTATCCTCAACTATCAGTGCAGGCCCATTAATCCTTGAACGTTTCTGTACTCTGTTTCTATCTAGAACATCCGCCTTTAACCATTTTCCCCTGAAAAAACATTTCACCTTTTTGCCAATCACCTTTCTCTTCGCCAAAGAACCCTTCGGCCTTCTTTTCATCACGGGTTTTCTCGTCTTCCCGGCTACCCTAACCCTGATATTTACTACTTCTATAGAATAATCCCGATTTGCGTAACCATACGACCGCTTATGGAGCTTATGAAAATCATCTAGAAAACTCTTTTTAAATGGCAGATTAAGCTCGTGAGCCTGTCCCATGTATCTCATATCCACGGAATTCTCTATTTTAATCCTATTCTTACCTACGCCCTCTGAAAGAACATCTTTCACACCTTTTGATTCTAACGGTTTAAATAATTTCACAAGTTCCCTGTATCCACTCTCTCCTACTTTTAACAGTACGCTCCTTGAATAATCTTTAACAATATCCGCAACCGTCATACCCCATGCAGACAGTACTCCGGCATTCTTAGGCACGAGAATCTTCTTCATTGAAAGACGGCCTGCCAACTCACATGCATGAAGTCCTCCCGCACCACCAAAAGAGACCAGTGCATAATCTCTTACATCAAATCCTTTCTCAACTGAAATTACCTTTATAGCCCTTTCCATATTCGCATTTGCAACATCTATAATCCCTTCCGCAGCCTTTACGGGAGTCATACCCAATTTCTTTGCAAGGACTTTCATACATTTGGACACCATGTCGGCTTCAAGCTTCATCCTTCCGCCAAGAAAGTGTTCAGGACTGATTCTTCCCAGAAACAGATTAGCATCAGTAACTGTTATTTTCTTCCCCTTGCCGTAACAGACAGGCCCCGGATCTGCATCTGCACTCAGCGGCCCTACCCTGAGAGCACCGCCGGGATCAATGTATGCGAGAGACCCGCCTCCTGCACCTACTGTATTCATATCAATAACAGGTATCTTTATGGGCATACCGCTGACAACTGTCTGTGAAGTAAGACGAATACCACCATCACATAGAGAAACATCTGTAGAAGTTCCGCCCATGTCAAATGATATAATCTTCTTTATACCGGTAAGCTTTGATACTTCTGACGCCCCGATTACACCCCCTGCAGGGCCTGAAAGAATGCAATTAACGGCCTTCCGTTTAGCATTCCCGGTAGAGGCACTACCACCATTAGACTGCATTATGCTTATACTGTTTGTCCCAAGACCGTCTTCCAGTGAGGTTATATATCTTGACATAACTGGTGAAACGTATGCATTAACTACAGTAGTACTAAACCTCTCGTATTCACGATATTCAGGTAATATCCTGCAGGAAGCAGAGACATGTATCCCTGATTGCTGCAGCCCATTCATCACAGCCTCTTCATTTGCAGGGTTTTTGTAAGAAAAAAGAAAACACACTGCAACAGACTCTATTCCCTGCCTTCTTAATTTAGTACTAATCTTCTTTAAATCACCCTTCTTTATTCCAGACACAACTTCACCCGTTGCAGTAACCCTCTCCTTTACTCCCCATCTGAGTTCTTGCGATACCAGAGGTGATTCACGGCAAATAAAGAGGTCGTAAAGCGAACTTCTTGCCTGCCGGCCAATTTCAATCACGTCCTCAAAACCATTCGTGGTAATCAAGGCGACCTTTGCCCCTTTTCTCTCAAGCAGTGTGTTTGTTGCAACGGTAGAACCGTGTATTATACACGTTTGCTTCTTTGACACACCAAGGGATCTGATTCCATTAAAGACAGCCTCAGCAGGATTGTGCGGCGTGGATAAAACTTTATGTACCTTTAATTCTTTTCCATCAAACAGCACAAAGTCTGTAAAAGTACCTCCAATATCAACCCCTAAAACTATCAATACCACATCTCCAAAAGAATTATTTAAACATAGAAAAGATTTTCTTAAATGTACCGTTCTTAATATTTGAAAGGAGTTTTTCAATACTGATTCTCAGCTTTTCTTCGTTAGAAGCCTTTATGGTTATCCTGACCTCATCTCCTTCAAAATACCTGGAGTGGTTGACACGAACATCATTATCCAGCCCCAGTTCCCTGCAAGAATTATCAAACTCGTCCTCCTTCTTACTAATGACAGGATAACGCATGGTCTTTATTAATCTATAAATACTCTCTCCTCTTTGCCTCTTATTGGATTTATTGCCTGAGATAATATGAGTAATTTCTTTTGAAGATAGCAATTCAACCATTCCTGTTTGTTTTATCTGCTTAAGGTCGAGCAGGTTTCTAATTGTTTCTTTTGCCTCATTAACGTTAGTACTTGCTTCTCTAAAGAGAACTCGCCACACAATATCTCTCTCAACACCATCAAGTGTAATAAGCAGAAAGGCTTTTTCCGGCTCCAGTTCATCATCGGTAACAGATTTCTTTATTTCAGTATCAAGGGTTAAAAGGTCAATATATTTGTCTATAATGTTCTTATTAGGCGGGACACCAATGAGTGGAGCGATTTCAGATATCAATCTATCGCAAGAATAACCTATCTCCAAAAACTTCTTTAAAACGATTGCTTTTTCAATTTCATTAAACCCTCTTGAAGATAAATTATCATGAAGGGCCAACAACATTATCTCTTCGTCATTTATCCCCTCTACAACCTTTGCTTCAATACTCTCGTGTCCTAATTTCTGGCAAGCTTTGATACGTTGATATCCGCATACAGTAGTATATACTCCATCGGCATCCTGGTTCTTCTTTAATATTACCGGATTAATTAATCCCACATCTTTTATCGAACTCACTAATGCATTCGAATCCTGTCGATAATTAAACAGATACCTGTCGTGATCTTCTGAAGACAAGTCTATATTATTTAGCGAAACCTGATTTATTTTCATTTTACTGTTGATGATGAAATATGGATCACATTCCAACGAAGCTTCTCTTGACAGGAAAAAGTTGTTATAGCACCAGCTAAAGATTAGAAGCCGCTTTGACGACAATTCACAATTGCTGTAATCTTTCAAAGAAATCCGGAAATGTCTTCTCAACGCACTCAGGGTTCTTTATCTTGATCCCTTTAACCCTTAAGCCAATGAGAGCAAAGCTCATCGCCATGCGGTGGTCATTGTATGTTGATATTTCAGCGGAATGTGGAGGTGATGGATTAATCTCAATACCATCATCGAACTCTTTTACATCAACTCCGACTTTCTTGAGTTCATTAACAATTGCCGTAATACGGTCTGTCTCCTTATAGCGGAGGTTGCGAACATTCCTTATGCGCGTATTCCCCTCTGCAAAGACCGCAACAGATGCAAGGGTCTGCACGACATCAGGAGTATCATTCATGTCCACATCTACTCCCCTTAATGCCCCTCCTTCAACTTCCAGCCAGTCCGATGACTTTCTTACACTGCACCCCATTTCTTTCAGGATATCAACAAATTTTACATCACCCTGCAGTGAACTTTTACCTAGGCCTTCAACCCTGACCCTGCCGCCTGCTATAGCAGCAGCAGCAAAAAAATATGAGGCGCCTGAAGCGTCAGGCTCTACAATATATTCACAACCTTTATAATTCTGGCCTGACTTAACACAAAATTCTCTATACGAATCCCTTTCAACATCTACCCCAAACTTGTTCATAACATCTATAGTCATGTCTATGTAATTCTTTGACACAAGGTCATCAATTACTACAATACTAACATCACTTGATGCATAAGGTGCAGCCAAAAGAATAGAACTGATATACTGACTGCTGACATCACCCGGTATCTCGACCCTTCCGCCTTTTAATCCGCTGGCATCTATCAAAACCGGTGGGCAGCCTGTACCTTCCTTTGAAACCACATCAGCGCCAAGCCGGTTTAAGGCATCAATCAATTGCTGTATGGGTCTCTTCCTCATACGTTCAATACCATCGATCTCATATTGCCCCTTACCAAGAGTCAAGGCTGCCGTCATAAAGCGTACGACTGTTCCTGCATTACCGGCTAATAGCTTTGCCCCCTCCACCGGTATCCCCCCCTCACAACCTTTTACGATTAAGGCATTTTCTTCCGGAACACTTCCGACATCTACACCAATTTCACCAAGACACGAAATCATAATGCGGGTATCTTCACTCAATAAGGGATTCTTGATTACTGACTCACCTGTAGCAAGGGAAGCCGTCATTAAGGCACGATTAGTGTAACTTTTCGAACCCGGCACCATGACCGTGGCATTTAATTTATCAACCGGTTTTATTTCTATCATTTTACAATTGTCCTCTCACCTGGAGGATTATAGACTGACATCAACTTTTCATCAAGAACAAATGCGCAAACAGTACAATTGAGACACCAGAACCCGGGATTAAAAAAAGATTAAAAGTATTGACAACGAAAATGATTTATGAGACAAATAGAATTCAAAGAAATTCACTTAAATTCTATTATTTTCTATTTATATTCAAAAAAGGAGTGGTTTGTTGAAAGAGCGAAATAAATATATTATTGGTTCAAGAGGCAGTAAATTGGCCTTAATTCAGGCCAACTGGATAAAGTCACAACTGGAGGATACTAACGATAAAATTGAATTCTCTATCGAAATAATTAAGACAACGGGCGACAACATAACCGACGTGCCCCTGTCAAAGATTGGAAATATAGGACTGTTCACAAAGGAGCTGGAAAATGCCCTTATTGACAAGAAAGTTGATCTGGTTGTCCACAGCGCGAAAGATATGCCCACAGAAATTCCTGACAGTCTGGAAATCGGTGCAGTAACAAAACGTGAAGACCCGCACGATGTTCTGATCAGCAAAGATCATGTTTCGCTGAAAAACCTTCCTCAAAATGCAAGGCTTGGCACAAGCAGTTTAAGGCGCAGATCACAAGTCCTTGCCGCCAGGCCTGACCTTGAAATAGTTGATTTGAGAGGTAATCTGGATACCAGATTAAATAAATTAGACTCAGGTGATCTTGACGCAATTCTTGTAGCCAGGGCTGGTTTGATAAGGCTTGGCCTTGCTGACAAGGCAAGTGAGATAATACCGTATGACATAATGCTTCCCGCAGTAGGCCAGGGAGCGCTGTGCATAGAGGTTCGGGAAAATGATGAAAAGGTCAAAAGGATAATAAGAAAATTAATTGACTATAATTCCATGTTTGAAGTAAAGGCAGAGAGAGCCCTTCTTGGTAGACTCCAGGGAGGATGCCAGATTCCAATAGGCGCTCACGCAGAAGTCGTATATCCATCCAATCTGAAGATGGAAGCGGTTGTGTGTTCGCTCGATGGAACCACCGTCATCAGAGACACCATTGATGGTAAGGTGGATGATTACTCTACTATGGGGATTGAGCTTGCAAGTAAGCTATTAGGAAGGGGTGGACTACAGATACTGGAAGATATAAGAGCAACTCTGGGACAGGAATAAGTTCACTGCGGAAACTGGATGTTACAACTACACCTTTTTGTCTACAAGGTGACGTTTTTCTTCCAGGAACTCTCCTGACCTCTTTAATATCTCCTGACACGCTCAAATTTCAATCACTAATGAAACTTCACCACAGTCTGGAAATTTGTAACACTTTACACATTCTGTCCATATCTTGTGAGGCAGAAGATCTTTGTCAATAAGCTTGAAGCCCATACGCTCAAAAAACTCCGGGATATAAGTCAGAACGAACAACCTGCTTATGCCAAGTGCTTTACCCTCTTCAAGGCACTTTTGTATAAGCTGCTTACCGATCCCTTTATTTTGATGACCTTCTTCAACCGCTATTGATTTAATCTCTGCCAGATCTTTCCAGAAAACATGTAATGCCGCACACCCAACTATGCTGCCGTTCTCGACGTATACATAGTAATCACGAATATTCTCATACAACTCACCCAATGGCCTTGCCAACATCAGGTCTCTCTGAGCAAAGTGATTTACTAATTTATTCATCTGCTCAACGTCGTTTATGTGTGCGCCTCTTAACATTAGAAATTTACCTCTTTTGTAAAACTAATTCTTTCATGCTATAATGCGTGCAGTTTGATACTTGTATATTCAGCATCGCATCTTAATATTTTAGTTAATGTTTAGCAAATTATTAATATTGAGGAATCCAGGATTGCAGAAATTTGAAAATCACGTATCACACCCGGCCATCCACACAATAAAGATGGCCTTACTGCTAACGCTGGCCACACTCTGTATTCTGCCTGCTTATGCCCGGGGAGATCTGGTAACCGATGTGGAAACAGAAGCTCTTATGCTTAATAAACAGGAGCGATATTCTGAAGCGGTGAATACTGCCAAAGAATCAGTGAAAATTGCTGAGGATACATTTGGCGCGGATCATCCCAGGTTGGCCAAGGCCATGAGTGTTCTGGGATTGATCTACTTTTCTCAAGGCAAATATTCAGAGGCAGAGTCTGTTTACCTGCAAGCGCTGAAAATTGATGAAAATGCGCTTGTTAAAGATCACCCTGATCTTGCAACTGATCTTGATAATCTGGCGTTACTCTACCAGGCACAGGGCAGATACGCAGAATGTATACCTCTGTACAAGCGGGTACTGAAGATCAGGGAAAAGGCCTTTGGCCTCGACAAGCCTATTGTTGTAACATCCAGGAACAGGCTGGGATCACTTTATTTCTCACAGAAGATGTATGATGAGGCAATACCCCTCTTCAAACAAACACTGGCTATACAGGAAAAAACATCCGGGCCAGACCGGGACAGTATAGTAGAAACTCTGAATATTCTTGCCCTGGCTTATCACGCTCAAGGCAAATATGATAAGGTAGAGCCTCTTCTCAAAAGGGCGCTGGCAATGAGCGAGAAGAAACATGGACAATTCCATCCTGAATATGCTACTTCCCTCAATAACCTGGCAGGGCTCTATAAAGCACAGGGCAAATATTCCAAATCGCTTCAGCTTTACAAACGTGCACTGGAAATCAGGGAGAGAAGCCTGGGACCGAACCATCCGGATGTTGCTAAATCCCTGAGCAATATGGGAACCCTCTACTTCTCAAAGGCCAGATTTGGCGAGGCTGAACGGCTATATAAAAGGGCGTTGTCAATAAATGAGAAAGCCCTTAAGCCCGGCCACCCTGATATGGCCACACTGCTGAACAACCTTGTTGTACTTTACAATACTCAGGGCAAACGCGCCAAGGCCCAGCATTATCATAAACGCCTGATGAATACATGGGACAGCGCACTTAAACCGGAATCAAATATCTCACCTGCCACACAGGGCACAACACAAAAAAAGAAACCCTATACCGGACGCGTCTACGCTTCAAAGTTTTCCCGTTCATTTCATCGCCGAAATTGTGTTGAACTAACCGGCAATGAGGAAGAGATAATAGACTTTAAATCCAGGGAACATGCTATGCAAGACGGGGCAATACCATGCAAGACATGTAAGCCATGATTATAGAGACAAAGACCTGTAATTTTAGATTGACTATTGAATATTGTAGATTGAGGAATTAAGAGAATAGTCAACAATCTTTAAAGCTTTGCGTCTTCTGTCCGGGGAGCGGTGAACTATTTTTTCCCGACTCGTTCGGGTTAGGAAGTATCGAATAATGTTGAAACTGGGTAACCTTAGTCTTGATGTACCATTTTTTCAAGCGCCCCTGAGCGGATATTCGGACAGGGCTATGCGCGTGCTTGCCTGCAAGTATGGTGCACCGCTTACATATACAGGCGTCATGCTCGACAAGATCGCTCTCTACAGGAAGGCTTTCGACAGCCTGTATGTACGGCCCGGGGCTGATGAAGGCCCGGTCGGTGCCCAGATCCTCGGTTCAGACCCTGAAACGATGGCGGTAGCAGCTAAATCATTTGCCAATATTGGATTCGACCTGATAGACCTGAACTTTGCCTGCCCTGCCCCGAAAGTACTCAGGCGTTTCAGTGGAGGATATCTGCTGAAAGAGCCTGAGTTGGCTATCAAGATCCTTCAGTATGTGAGGAAGTCAGTCTCATGCCCTGTCACCATCAAGCTTAGGACCGGATTTGACAACAGTCAGGAGTCACTGGATAAGTTCTGGCAGATATGTAAGGGAGCGGCTGCAGAAGGAGTTGATGCGATAATCATCCACGGCAGACACGTAAAAAAAATGTACCGTGACATCAGCAACTGGGAAATAATATCAGAAGTAAAACGCGAGTTTCCACAGGCAATTATCATTGGCAGCGGTGACCTGATGGACGCTGAGACCGTAGTCGAACGCCTGAAGACCAGCGGCCTTGATGGAGTGATCATTGCGAGAGGTGCTATCGGTAATCCATGGATTTTCAGAGAAACACGTGCGTTGTACGGAGGCAGGCCAAGACCGGAAGGCCCCGGCCTGACCGAACAGGGAGAAGTATACCTTAGACACTATGAGTTGATAGCAGAAATGCTCCCGATGAAAAAGAGCGTTAGATATTTCCGCAAATTCGCTGTTGGATACAGCAAACATCATCCGGAGCGTAAAAGAGTTCAGGCGGATCTAATAGCCGCAAAGACCAGAGAAGAACTTTACTCTGCTGTCAGGGAGTGGTACGGTGTCGGCTGATGCCGAAATTGTAAACACCGTTACTCCCTGGTTCAAAACCTAACTAATACCACAGACTTCATGCTGCTCATCCAGACAACATACTTTCTTTAATTCATTGAACAATCCTTGCCTGGTAACATGCAATTTGTCAATGTATATGAGATTCGGGTCTAATTCCCTAAGGTTTTTGAATTCACTCTCAGGAAGTGAACTGATTATTATTACTGGAATATCCGCAAATTCCGGCATACTTTTTATATGTAAGAAGAATGTATCTCCCATCATCATATCCATAAGCATATCCAATATTATTATATCAGGTTTCACTTCATGTAATTTTGATAATGCCTCATTTCCGTCATATGCACGAATAAGCTCATAGTTTGTATCTTCAAGCATTTTCTCGTAAAGTTCATGGAAGGCGTGTTCGTCTTCTACTATCATTACTGTCCTACTCACTTACGTTGTCTCCTTTAAAATGACTATTAAAATTTATAAAAAAAAAATCCCAAGGCCGATTGATCATCGTACACTTGGGACTTTAATATTCCTTTACAAAACTGGTAACCTGACAATCTTCGTTATGAAGACTCGAAGACTCATAGTTTTGCGTCCCAACCTCACGATCGGTTTGCCTTTTCATGTTTTCTTCTTCAAGTCCAATATGTTATCAGAAAAAAAACATAAATCAAGTGAAAAAAATCACCCAACGTTATTGTATTCCCTTACACGGAAACGAACGCCCAGTTCTTCAGCTATCTTCCTGCAAGCTTCAACATCAATTCCCGGCATGCCTACTATGGAAACCATTACGTCAGGGATATTGTCTCTTGCTTTCTTGATGAAAGAAATCAGGGATGGGTAGGCTTTGCCGTTAAATTCAGAATTACAGAGTTTCTGATACTCTTCCTCAAGATTTGTATTAAGGCTGATACAGATTGTGTCTATCAAGCCTTTAAGCTCCTCGCAAATAGGCCTGCCATTAATCAAATCTCCAAGACCATTTGTATCGAGCCTCACTTTGGAACCTTTTTCTTTTAAATATCCGGCAACTGCCGTCAACACGTCCATGCGTTCAGTAGATTCGCCAAAACCGCAGAATACCACTTCATCATAACCAGACGGGTCTCCAATGGCTTCAATCAACTCTTCAGCAGTCGGGTCTTCTTTCAGGCCGAGATAATGTCCCTTTACGTATGGGGCTGTCTCCCTTGAGCAGAATACACATCTGTTGGAACACCGGCTTGTTATATTCAGATATAGAGAGTTTCTGATAACATACGCAATTTCGCCTTTGGTATTAACCTGCCCGATGCCAAACAGTTTCTTTGCGCTGAGAGTTGTAATCCTCTGAATATCTTCAACTGATAATTTATACAATTCTGCAAGAACCGGAATAGTATATTGAAGATAAGAAGGTTCGTTGCGTTTACCTCTTTTTGGCTGTGGCGCCAGAAAAGGACAGTCAGTTTCCAGGAGCAGCCTTTCCACCGGAACGGCTTTCAGGGCTTCCCTCAGATTATCAGCCTTAGGGAAAGTTATTGGCCCTGCAAATGAAACGTGGAATCCAAGTTTCAGAAACTCCTCTGCATCTTCCACGGTACCGGCGAAACAGTGAACGACACCCTTTATTTTACCACTATATTCATGAACGATGTCAAGACAATCACTGCTTGCTTCACGGTTATGAATTATAACCGGCAGGTTGTGTCTTTGAGCCAATTCTATATGCTGGTGGAACAGACGCTTCTGATCTTCCCGCTTACTTCGGTCACGATAGTAATCAAGCCCTGTCTCTCCAATAGCAACGACCTTGTCTCCACCTGCCAACGCCTCCAACCTGGACCATTCCTCACCGGAAACTTTCGAGGCCTCATTAGGATGTATGCCTATACTTGCATAAATCTGTTCGTATTGTTTTGCCAGTTCAATAGACTTATTGCTGGAGGCGACAGTTGTTCCGACGTTGATCATGTATTCAACGCCGACCTCTCCCGCACGCTCTATTACTTCATCAATATCGTCTTTGTAATCCGGAAAATCCAGATGTGCATGAGTGTCAATTATCATATTATTTAAATTTTGTGCAATTAGTTGAATCCAGGAGGTTAAACAAGAAAAACAGCAATGTCAGTTAAAGACTCCATCTGCCGTAAATACGCTTTTGAACAATTCGATATTCGGGTTGGTATCGTCTTCTTTAAACAAGATTGAAACAACGTCAAAACGATAATCTATGCCATCGATATGATTTATTGCCAGGTAGTTTAATGAAGTCTTGATGATCCTTTTTCTTTTCTCTCTCGTTACCGCCAGTTCCGGCGGGCCATAATTCTCTGACTGGCGAGTCTTTACCTCTACGAAACTAATAGTACCCCTGTCATATGCTACAATATCAATTTCCCCGTATTTGCTGACATAATTCCGCTTGAGTATTTTATATCCACTTTTTTTCAGGAACTTCCCAGCCAGGTCTTCACCCTTTATGCAAAGCTCTTTAGGAT
>CAJXKT010000009.1 GCA_913055705.1 uncultured bacterium | reverse complement strand
AATTATAGAGCAGTTTGCAGAGCAAAATCAAAAGCAGATTTTATTAATAAATTGAAAATAGTAGAAGAAGAGTCAGATGAGTCGTTATTTTGGTTAGAATTTATTGAGGATTTAGAACTTATTCAAAAGACGCTATTGAAGGATTTAATTAAAGAAGCAGATGAGTTGGTATCTATTTTTACTGCTTCATTGAAGACTTCAAAAGTAAACTATAAATATAAGATTCCAAATCGTAATTCGTAATTCTGAAATCGTAAATTTGAGTATGAGAAGAAAAATTTCTATAGCATTGCTATCTTTTACAGTATTTGTTGGCTGGATAGACCCTGCTACTGACAAAAACGAAGAAGGGCGTCAGCATTATGACGAAGGGGAGTATGACGAAGCAATAAGTAAGTTTACAGATGCGCAGTTACATTTGCCTGAATCGGATTCACTAAATTTTAACATTGCAAATACTCATTATAAAGTGGGTAAACTTCCAGAGGCTGAAAAATCTTATAAAGGTATTCTGGATTCAAAGGATGTTACTTTAAAGGCAAAGGCTAATTATAATATGGGTAACACCATGTTTAAGCAGGGCAAGCTTAACGAGGCCCTGGACTTTTACAAGAAGGCTATTAAGTTGACGGAAAAAGAATCTGATGTAAATGGTGATGAAATAAAAGGGGTCAGAGAAGATGCAAAGTATAATTACGAATTTGTACAGAAGAAGATGGAAGAGATGAAGGAAGAGCAGCAGGAGAGAGAGGAAAAAGAAGAGCAGGACAAACAGGACAAACAGGATCAGGAAAAGCAGGACGATCAAAAACAGGGAGAAGAGCAGGAAGAAAAACAGGAAGAAAAGGATCCTGATCAGCAGGAGCAGCAGCAGGAAAAGGAACAGGAAGAACAAGACAAAGGTAATAAAGGTAAACAGGAAAATGAACCGCCACCGGAAAATGAGAAGTCTCCCTCGCAGCCTTATGAGAAGAAAGAGATGACAAAGGAAGAAGCGGAGAGAATTCTTGATGCGTTGAGGCAATCAGAGCGCTCCGCACGGGATATGCAGGAAAAAGAAGAAGAGTCTACACCGTTTATGATAGAGAAAAACTGGTAAAAGATGATAAAAAGAATTTCCTCAATTATAATATTTATATTTATGCTTAATCTGGTTTCTACTGCGTATGCAAAGGAAATAAAGGTTGTCATTAGCGTTGACAAAACAGTGGTAGAGGCGGGCAGCCATTTTCGCATGACCATTGGTGTGCAGGGAGCATTTGATACTGAAGTACCACAGATAACACCACCAGAAAATTTTATATTGATGTATGGGCCGAGCGTGTCAACTCAAACATCTATAGTAAACAACGTTGTAGCGATTTTCCGCGGATTCACGTATAGTTTCAGTCCAACAGAAACAGGTATATTTGAATTAGGGCCGGCGACCTTGGAATATAAGGGGAAGGTATATACATCGAATTCTGTCAAGATTGAGGTTGTTAAAAGAACACCATTTGAAGGTGATGTAGATGCGGATACAGAGAGAAGTAAGAGAATTGATATAAATAAAAGAATATTTGTTGAACTCGAAACTGACAAGAAGGAAGCCTATATATATGAACAGATTGTTGAGTCTTTTAAACTATTTTTTCAGAAGGGATTACCGATAGATGACCTTGATTATGTTGCCGCTTCTACAAAGAGTTTTCTTGCAGAAAAGCTCGGTGAAGAGCGTCGCTATGAAGAAGTGCGTGATGGGATACTATATAATGTAATAGAGCTTCGTACAGCGCTATTCCCTCTGGTTTCCGGTAATATAGAAATACCGCCCGCAAAATTTAATTGTAATATTATAATCAGGCAACAAGGTTATCGTAATTCTATTTTTGATGAGTTTTCCGGCAGAGGCGGTCAGAAATACCCGGTGGAAAGAAGCACTGACTCAGTAAAGTTGAAAATAAAACCCCTGCCGGAATCGGATAAACCAGATAATTTTGCCGGTACAGTAGGAAGATTTACCATGGACGTTCTTGCAAAACCCACGGAAGTAAAAGTTGGCGATCCAATAACACTGTCGATAAATATTCGGGGAAAAGGGAATATACAGACAATAGGTGAACCGGTACTTGCCCCAGGAGACGAAAAAGATTTCAAGATTTATCCTGCGGAAACTGATACGACAATTACTGACAGAGGAGACGGCATAAAGGGTGAAAAGCTTTTCAGTAAGGTAGTTGAACCACAGCATGAAAATATTGACATGATACCGGCGATATCATTCAGCTACTTTGATCCGGAACTGGAGAAATATATGACTATTACTCACAATCCGATTCCTATTGTGGTAGAACACTCTGAAGTAGAAATTCCCATACGCTTTTCTCTTGAAGATGCCGAAAAGGTAAAGGGGCAGGTTAAGATTTTGACCAAAGATATACTGCCCATAATGTCTGATTTATACTCATTCAAAAATCAGGGTTTTGCTATATATAACAGGCCTTTATTCCTGGCCTTTATATTTCTTACACCAATACTTGTTGTGATAGCATGTGTTTATGTGCAGAGGCACAGAGAACTGTTGCAGACTGATGTGGGTTATGCCAGGAAGAGACGCGCATTATCCAGGGCAAAGAAGCAGCTTTCAAATGCAAGGCGGCTTGTGCAACTTGACAATCCTTCCGAGTTTTATTCTACACTTGCCAAAACTGTCATGGAACATATCGCAGATAAGTTGAATTTAGCACCGGCCTCCATCACATCGGACAATATTTCCGGAATTCTGGAAAATCGTGGCGTATCACATGATGTAATAAAAGAGCTTAAAGAATGCCTTGAATCGTGTGATTATGGCAGGTTCTCTGCCAGTCAACATTCAAAGGATCAAATGGTGCGCACACTCGATACTGCAGAAGAATTTATAATGCATTTGGAAAAACAATTATGAGGCAAACAAATATACTGATATTTCTTATTTTATGCCTTGCGTTTCTTTGTGAGGGTCGGGTTTTGGCTGAAGCGTTGACGCGTGACAGCGGGGCTGATACTTTTTTCAGAGCAAATAAGGAATACAGTGCCGGGCAGAAGGCGATAGCTGAAAAAAGAGAACAGGAAGCTGTTGAAAAGTTTGAGCATGCTGTTCAGTTATACGAAAAACTGCTTGGTTCCGGTTTTATAAACGGGCAGATATATTATAATCTGGGCAACGCCTATTACAGGCTTGGTATGTCCGGCAAGGCGATAATATACTACCGCAGGGCAGAGAAATTGCTGCCAAGAGATGCCGACATAAAGGCAAACATAAACTTATTAAAAAGAGATTTTGAGGATAAAGCGACAATTCGCCAGTTGCCGGAGATTCTTAAGATTGTATCTTTCTGGTATTTCTTTCTTAATCTGAATGAGATTACATCCATTACAATATATATGTATCTTGCCCTCATGGCATCCATACTCTCTTTTGTTTTTATAAGGGTTCAATGGCTTAAAAATATTATTATTATCTTTGCATCATGTCTTCTTGTACTGGTTATATCTCTGGGCATAAAGGCATATAGTCAGCATTCCATAGAAAGGGGTGTTGTGATTGCAGATGAAAGCAAGATAAGATACGGGCCGGGCGAAGAGTATGAACCCAGGTTTGAGATACATGAAGGTGCAGAGGTAAGGATAGAAGAGAAAAAAGATAGATGGTATAAGGTATACGTCTACGTGGACGTTGAAGACCTTCGTGACGATGAAGACAAGAAAGAGGTCGAGTTCAGAATAGGCTGGATACCAGAAGCAGAAGTAGGGAAGATATAACACAGATAAAACAGGAAGGATTTATTGTCCTTCAGGGCTTGTTTCTTGCTCTTCGATGTCCTTCATGCGGTTTCGACATTGTTTTCTTGCCTGGTTTCTTCCCTTGATGCAATTCTTTTTTGTCAGTGCAGAGAAGCTTTTTTATTAGATCAGATCTTTTGGCTTTAGTGAGTCTCTTCCTTATCCATTCCCGATTTTCTTTTTTATACCAGAAAAAGAAGCGATGCTGATCTGTTTTCTCCTGTTTTGATTTCGGTGTGTAGTATTTCTTTAGAGTATATGGATGAAGGCCGGAATAGTACATAACTGTGGCAACTGTCATAGGCGTGGGTGTAAAATCTTGTACGTATTCTAATTTGAAACCGAGTTCTTTGGTTTCTACTGCAAGGTTTGCCATATCTTCTTCCTTGCAACCGGGGTGGCCGGAAATGAAGTACGGAACAAGCTGTTGGTTAAGCCCGAGTTTTCTGTCGATACGATCAAACATTTTTTTAAATTCTTTAAAATGCTCGAAAGATGGTTTTCTCATAATTTTGAGAATATCGGAAGATGTATGTTCCGGCGCTACTTTCAGTCTTCCGGAAACATGTCGGGTCAAAAGCTGTACCATGTAATCGTTAATGGACGCATCAGCCTTTTTGTTATAGCTTCTTGTCAGTAGATCATGCCTGATTCCGCTTCCGACAAACGCCTTCTTTACCGTTGGGAGTTCATCTACTTTACGATAGATTTCGGTTATTTGAGAATGGCTTGTATCCAGATTGGTGCAAACTACCGGGTGGATACAGGATGGTAAGATGCATTTGTCACATATCGCCTGCACAGCACCCTTCATTTTGTACATGTTGGCAGACGGGCCGCCGAGGTCGGAAATGTAGCCTTTGAAACCGGGCATATTGACCACCTGCTCTACCTCGTTCAAAATAGATTTTTGTGAGCGGCTTGCAATGAATTTTCCCTGATGTGCTGAAATAGTACAAAAACTACATCCGCCAAAACACCCCCGGTGCATGTTTATAGAGAACTTAATCATCTCGTAAGCAGGAATAGTGCCGCGGTTTTTGTATTTCGGATGAGGAAGTCTTGTATAGGGCAGGTCAAAGGAGGCATCAATTTCCTTTTCGGTCATTGTCAGAAAAGGAGGGTTTATAATCAGTGTTTTCTCTGAAATGCTCTGAATAATCCTGTTTGCAGAAACCTTATTTGATTCCTGCTCTACCTGTTTGAAATTTGCCGCAAAGGCTTTTTTGTCTTTCAGACAATCTTGATGAGAATTAATCGTAATGTCTTCCCAGTTCTTATTCCTTGGAACACCATTGTTTTGATCTCGAATATAGGCCGTTTGCCTAACCATAGTCAGTTGATGAAAGGGGACACCTTTTTTCAGAAGTTTGAGGATTTCTTTCAGGGCCTGTTCTCCCATTCCGTAAACTAATAAATCTGCACCGCTTGTTTCGAGAAGAGAAGGCATCAGTTTATCCGACCAGTAATCATAGTGAGTGACCCTTCTTAAAGAAGCCTCTATGCCTCCAATTATAACCGGTATATCAGGATAGATAGATTTCAAGATTTCTGAGTATGTGGCAACTGCATAATCCGGTCGGAAGCCGGCTTCCCCGTCTGGAGTATAGGCATCCGTAGAACGAAGCCTTTTGTTGGCTGTGTAATGATTTACCATGGAGTCCATACAGCCTGAGGTTACTCCAAAGAAATGTTTTGGCTTACCAAGTTTTCTAAAATCACGCAGGTCGTCTTGCCAATTGGGTTGTGGAACAATAGCAATCCTGTAACCTTCGTTTTCGATAATCCTGCCAATTACGGCAGGCCCGAATGCCGGATGATCGACGTAGGCATCACCGGAAAAGAGAATAACATCAAGCTCATTCCATCCCCGCATTTCCACTTCCTTTTTTGTAGTAGGAAGCCATCTGGTTATATCCTGTTGTTCTTTCATGACGGTAAAAATATTGATAAAGAGACCTAATTTATTATATCCAGAATAAAGCTGGAACAGAAACAAGAAATTGGCCTTAAATAAAATCAAGTCGTAATCTCCTTTAAGAGAGATAGCGGTGATTGTTCGTACAATAATAGACTTGAATTAGTATTTAAGCACCGTTAATATAAACTTTACTCTTGTTGGAGCTACATTACATACCACCTTAATAACCTAGATTACAATCTAAAAGAGACAGAGAAGCTATATGACAAAGATATTAAATAATCATGTCCTGGCAGCGGATGTAGGAGGTACAAATACTCGAATGGCCATCGTAACCGGAAATGGGGACATCCATACGTTCTTAAAAAAACCTACACATTGCAAAAATGGTAAGGACGAGATGATCGGGTTTCTTGTTTCTTTTGCAAGAGAAGTAATTGAAAAATCAAACCTTCCGGAAGGGAAGATATGTGGGATGGGAATTGGTTTTCCCGGACCTTTAAACGCTGAGACTGGTACAATCTTCAACCCTCCAAATTTAAATGGCTGGGATAATGTTCCTTTAAAGGATATTCTCGAAAAAGAGCTGAAAGTGCCTGTTGCAATTGAGAACGACGCAAATGCAGCAGCACTTGGTGAATGGTGGAAGGGTGCAGGGTCAGGAACAAGTAGCGTATTTTGTATCACCCTGGGTACTGGTGTGGGGGGAGGCATGGTGTTGGGAGGAAAAGTCTGGCATGGTGCATCGTCAATAGCGGGTGAAATAGGGCATACGACCATTATAAGAGATGGGATAAAATGTACATGCGGAAACACAGGATGCCTTGAAAGATATGCTTGTTCCGGAGGTATTTTAAAGAGAGCAAACGACGCATTATTGGAAGAAGGAGATAATGGTAAACTCCAGCCGCTTGCTGACCTCAAAGAAATAGATCAAATGTTAATACAAGGCAACGAAGTTGTCCTGAAGATTATTAAGGAAACCGGAGTTATTCTGGGCATTGCAATCGCTAATCTTGCAAACCTTTTGAATCCGGAAATGGTTATTTTGTTTGGTGGGGTAACTAACCTGGGTACAAATCTTATTGGGCCTTTGAAGGAAGAAGTTAAAAGAAGGGCGTTCAAAAAGGCAACTGAATCTCTAAGGATAGAATTGGCAACATTGGGTGATAATAGCGGGGTACTTGGTGCGGCAAAAAATATCCTTTCGCAATTGCAAAACCAGGAAAATCCATAAATAGTTCTGGGTTTTGGAATATTGCAATCCTGATAAAACGATGAGCTCAGATTTAAATATATACAAACTGGCTCCATTGATTCGAGTTTCAACAGAGAAGCAAGAGAAACAAGTGTTTTCAAAATTAAACAGGATTCTCTTCATATCAATACTGTTGCTTATTGCAGGTTGTACAACATACCAACCATACCGCTACAGTTTTTCACTTGTCGAGCCTTATACCAAGAATCTCAAATACGAAGATGGAGATATTTCATTTCAATTTACCCCTGCTGCTGAGCACATTCGGATATCAATGCATAACAAGTCAGAAAACACCGTCCATTTTATCAGTAATAGAGTAGAATATATTGACCCGTGGGGAGAATCTCACAATATTCTCTTTGGATGGGTGTTTGCTTCTGCAATGAAGGATTTTGTAAAGAACGATCTTTATTTAAACTCCATACGGATTGATCCAAAATCAACAAGTGAAGGGAATATCTGGATTAATATATGGCCGGGGCTGGGAGGTGATATTGGTGAAGGGTGGATAACTGTTAAAGATACTGATATTGAATATCTAGACCATGGTATGCTACCAGAGTATGCATATCAGGGAAATGGGACTGAGCTCAAAGACACTACATTTTCCATCATCCTGCCTATAGAGTTTAGCGGATATGTGAAAAATTATGAATTTACCTTTATGATAACAGATGTAGAAACAACTGATCGTAAGTAAGGTTAAGATTTCCTTTTTTACGATAGACGGGGGAGATGGGCTGAATAACGAAAATATCATCCATCTTCCTGACTCGGAAGGGGGAAGCCGTCATTTTTCATTTGTTTAGAAGGATATGCTCTGCGTACTGAAAAACCCTTGACAGGAATGTGTACGAATGTTAACGTATTTACCAATATTTGCTTCTGGTAAGGGAAGCTTCTAAATTGACTTACATCACCCCCTTTCCTACATTTCCTGTTATGGTTCACACCAAAAGGAATTTTGGATGAGAGTGTTCCCGCATAAATTAGCCTTAGCCGTGTAGGGTTTCAAATTTACATGAAATATACCTTGATTCACAATGGAATTTAACATGATCATTAAGAAACTATCATTTACCTTTGTTATTGTATTTTCTTTCGTATATCTGGCGATGTCCACATCCGGACATTGCGACCAGACTGCTGAGGTTGAAGATTTAACAGCTATACGAACAAACTTCCTCAATGATGTAGAAAAGGTTTTTGGAAGCCATGAACAAGGTATTGCTCACCTTGAATCAAACTTAAGCATCCTTAAAGAAGAATTAAAGAAGCTGAACACAATAAAAAAGAAATTGATTGATGGCAAGGCTGGAGAAGATGTTTTAGGCCTGACCAAAAGGCAGGGAGATGTTCTGGAAGACAGGATCAATACCCTTGATGAAACCAAACGAATCAGAGTAGAAACAACAGAAGTGGCAGGCAATTTAGAAAACGAACTCGAAACCACTGCAACTCTTTCTGGAAGAAAAAACAAGATTAATGAAGAAGCATCGCTATTACCAGGATCTCAATTTGAAAGCTTTCAAAGAGAGGCAGAACTCCTTGAAGCGCGCTTGGAATCGATTCTTGCAAAAGCCAGGGAAAAAGAAGCACATTTCCAGACAATACAAACAACGAATGATGCCTTAAGTTCAAGCCTTAAAGAGCAAAAAGAGAAGCTTTTGAAAGAAGTCAAAGAATTAGCAAACCAAGAACCTGAAGCGGAAGAAGAGAGCATTTTAATCAATAACAAGAAGCATCTTCTAGAGAATGAACTTAAACTGCGGGATGATAAAATTAATCTATTATTTGCACAGACCAGATTGGCAGAGCTAAGGTCACAATCTGTCCAGATACAAAAGTTAAATATAGAGCTGGAAAAAGATATAAAAGCTGCAATAGCCGGCATATTGTCGTTGAAATTTAAGGAAGCAGAGACCCAGAGGAAGGAAAAGGAGGCAGAAGAAGCCAAGATAGTTGAGGAGAAAAGAAGAAGAATTGCAGAAGAAGAAAAAGCTAAGGCCGAATTGGAAAAGAGAAAGGCATTAAAGAAGGCAGAAATCGCCGTACAAAAACAATTAGAGGAAACGTCTCCTGAGAGAAAACGAATCCTGGAGGTTGAGGTTGATGTGCATAAACAGGAAGGGCTTATTGCCACAATAAAAGATGAATTAATTACTGCCGGAACGGAGAAGGAGGAATACCTTACAGAGCTCAGAAAGACCGGGGAAAATGTTAAGGAACTGCTTGGTGGTGAAAATACTCCCGGGGAAATCGCTTTAGAGTTAGACGTAATCAAGGCTGAGACAAAGAGGATACGGGATAAGGTTAAGACCGTCCAAAGTCGGTTAAGTGCAGCAGAAAAACAAAAGGCAATAATAGATGAGAGTTTAGAGAAAGTACGTGCCGAACTCGTACCAATTGTATCTGGAGAAAAATCAAATATAGAAAAAGAAGCTGAAGGATTTTCAAACAAGGCACAGGGTAAACTGCTAGTAAAACTTGCCAATTTGCGCCTGAAGCATATCGAAGAGCAGAAGAAACTGGTAGAGAGAAAGTTTGAGATTGGTAATGAGGTTTTAGAGTCAAGCAGGGTTTTGTTGGAAGAACTGGCAGATGCAGGAATAAGGCTTTCAGAGATAAGGGCGGCAAATGTATGGACAAGGCGTGAGAGCCAGATATCAACAAATACTATGTTAGAGGGCTTGACGGATATAAAGGTTCTTAAGGACAAGCCTTTAGATCTCTATAAAGCATCAGTCCAGAATTTGAAGAAACTTAGTATTTATCTGTCTAATAATAAAAACATCCCAGCATTCATTGTAAAGGTAATTATAATAGTTTTTGTTATTTCTTTAACTTTTTTTACCAGACGTTACCTCAACAAATGGGCAATACGAGAGATAGAAAGATTTACAGCAGTATCACCGCAGACATTCTTTACATTCGAATTAGTACCGGGCCTGCTTCGTATAATGCAGAATACATTAACAATGTTCTTTCTGTTCGTAATGGCCCTCACAATATCGCTTACAATCCCCTCTGATACACCGGTAATTCTATCTGCAATTTATGGATTTGCAATTCTATCTGTTTATAAGTTTTTAAGAGGTACTGTTGTTGAATCCTTGAGTCCGTATACAGGTGTGAGACGATGGATTCCGGTTACTTACTCTTCTGCAAGGCGTATCTTTAAAGGGTTAAATGTAATTCTACTATTTTCTGCAATAACAATAACATTAATCTTTGTCCTGAATGCATATGGTTATAAGAAAGATGTTATAGAACTATTATGGTTCATTTACAGGATAGTTACGATTTCTATTGCTGTCTGGATAGCTGCCAGTCAAAGGTCGTTTTTGCTGAAAATGTTGCCTTATTATGAGAGCGCTATTGGCAAGTTCGTTAATAAGGTTATTAATATTCTTTATCCAATACTTATTGCGTTTGTTATCCTGCTTTTTGCCATACGAAGCCTTGGATATGCACTATTAACGTATACTTTTGTAGTAACCCTCATCAAGAGTGTGATTGTTTCAATCATTGCTTATGCTGTATACCGGTTTTCATTAAGACGCCTGTCATTATCACAGGAACGTAAGTTAAAGTTGAGAAGACAGCTTGATGACAAGGAGTTCGAATCCGAGAAGATATCTTTAAACGTGGGTTTCCGGGTTTACAAGGGCTTGCTGGGTTATGGAATTTTAATTGTTGCAGTAGTCATAATCTTTGGAATGTGGAATAACACATTTAAAGATGTTGTAAGTTCACCAGCAGCTCCGGAGTTATTTCGAAATGTTTATGAAAATATTTTATATGTGTTTATTTCAATAAAGGATGGTTTGACGTATAAGTTCACACTTGCCGAGGGCAGATATACAACACCTTTTAAGATGCTGATCGGCATATTAGTCTTAGTGGCAGCCTTTATATGTACCAGATATTTAAAAAATGTACTGCGGGCAAAAGTTTATGAAAAAGCCCAATTAGAACAAGGTGCCCGTCATGCAATTTCATCTGGGGTAACATATTTTATAATTGGTGTGGCGGCAATCATCGGGCTCAATATTGCAGGGATTCCGTTAAGGAGCCTTACCATATTTGCCGGTGCATTCGGTATTGGTCTGGGCTTTGGGATGCAGAATATAATAAATAATCTTGTAAGCGGTATTATAATCTTCTTTGAAAAACCTATAAAGATTGGTGATATAATAACACTTGATAAGGAAATTGCAGGCAAGGTTGAAAAGGTCAGTATTAGAAGTACCGTGATAAATACCTTTGACAGAAAAACAGTAGTTGTGCCAAACTCAAGGTTCCTGGAGAATAACGTAATAAACTGGGTTCATGGTGGCGACATGTTGCTTAGGTCTAAAATAGTAGTAGGTGTTGCGTATGGTTCTGATACTGAACTGGTAAAGAATTGCCTGCATAAAGTGATGGATTCACATCCGGATCTGAAAAAAGATCCCGCACCGATAGTACGCTTTGTGGAATTTGGGGAAAGTTCATTAAATTTTGAGTTGTATTTCTGGGCTCACATACTCGATAGATGGATGGCGATCAGCGACCTGAACTTTGCAATTGACAGAATATTCAGAGAAAACAACATCGAAATACCTTTTCCTCAGAGAGACCTGCACATTCGCTCAAAAAAACCCGTCGAAACCCAATTTACCACGTTAACTAAAAATGACAAGGATAGTAATACAGATTCCAAAAATTCTCAAATAGACGGATAAGTCTTTGAAAAATTGTTATCATGCCTTAAGTCGTTATAGAGCAAGTATTAACTCCTATTTGAATTGTCCATTATATACAACTTTGCCTTTTCCGTATCTCTTATATTCTAACTAAAAGCGAATGGATGTTTTATATTTGATGCCGTTGACCTGCTTATGAGATTAAACAATCTTTCTCCTAATCTATAACAAACCATGACTGAAGACGCCCTTGATCTATCTACCGATCCGCACTGGCAGGATTCGCTTTAGCAAACAGACTTGTTGTGGCAAGCCAGAACCAGACAGAAATTTAACAAATTACAGACTCTATAAATTCTTTAATATTTACAACCTGGCTTTTCAAAAGAAGAAATAATTGAGCGGGAGCATGATATATGAGAATTTTGATGCATATAGTGATATGTTGGTTTTAGAAGACGGAGAAAACGTCTTCAACTTTTAAGTTTAGGAGTGATTATTGTCTTGAAATTGTGAAAATACTATTAGCTATGTTTTCGCTCTAATTCTCCAGATTATCAGGACAAAGAATGTTACAGTACAAAGCCATATCTGAGTTGCAAGAATATAACCTCCAATGGAAATCCATATTTTATTTAGTCCGGATTCATACCATTTTTTCTGAACATACAACTTAATTTTGCCATATGGCCTTTTGGAAATGCCATATGATCCTTTATATTTCTTGGTAAAAACACGTTCATCTGCTTTTTTCGTTTCCCCTGTATAACCCTTAAAAATTGAACTGGAATCATCCTTCTCTGCACTTTTCTTTGTTGCTGGGACTCGTTGAGTCTTACTAACACTCTTTTCTTCACGCTTTGCTTCTTCCTTTTTACTTGTTGAGGCCTTTTTTTCGGGTTTTGTTTTAACTTCTGCCAGTTTCTTTTGAGTTAATGTCTTTTTCAGAGTACTATCAGCCTGTAGTGTTTTTCTGCTCTGCTTACCGGTTTGGGAAGGTCTCACGCTTGTTTTAGTTCTTTTACCGGCCTTTCCTCCCTGAGACAACTGCCTGAAAACTGCTTTTTCTTTTTCGGCCTCACGTGTCTTACCCAATTTACTGTAGGCCAGTGACAGCGAATAGTGTACCTTGGCATATTCAGGATTTATATTGATAGCCCTTGTATAAACTTTGACGGCTTCATCATACTTCGCCTTGCAATAGTGTGTATTCCCTAAGCCATAAAGGGCATAGACATCATTGGGTTTTATTTTTATCGCCTCTTCAAATGATTTTCCCGCCTGGTCATATTTACCCTGTTTATAAAACTCAATACCCTTATTATAATGTTTGGAGAAATCACCGGCTCCATATGATGGAGTCTCACAGGATATTGCGAGAAAGAGCACAATAATTATTTGTAGAAGTAGGAATCTCTTCATTCTGTATTTACCTGAAAAAGGCTTGCAGACTAATAAGAACTCTAATTTACCAAACAAATAATTGACTGTCAAGGTACAAACAGATCATCCGGTTTATAAGCAGAAAGCATCATTTCCACAAATCTCGATCCAGATTTCTGTATTGAACGGCTTCTGAGATATGTTCCCGGTGGACGTCCCTGCTATGGTCAAGGTCCGCAATTGTTCTGCCGACTTTAAGTATTTTGTTGTAACCTCTTGCAGAGATGTTGAGCTCAGTCATGGCCTGATGAAGTAATTTCTCTGCCTGACTATCTAATAGACAATGCTTTTTCATCGTCCTCGTAGACATTCGGGAGTTGGTTGAGTATTTGAGTCCCTGAAATCGCTTTAACTGTACCTTGCGTACTTTTGTAACTCTTTCCCTGATTTCCTCCGACGATTCACAGGTTGAGTTAGAGGCCAGGTCCTTATACTGAACATTCGGAACCTCAACCTGGATATCAATCCTGTCAAGCAAAGGGCCTGAAATCCTGGAAATGTAATTTTGAATCTGGCGTGGTGTACAATGACATTCCTTCCCGGGATCACCATAAAATCCACACGGACAGGGATTCATCGCCCCGACCAGCATTATCTCTGCCGGAAACATCACTGAACTCATTGCCCTTGAAATCGTAATCTCATCCGTCTCTAACGGCTGGCGCAATACCTCCAGCGTTTTCCTGTTAAATTCCGGTAATTCGTCAAGGAAGAGGACTCCATGATGGGTGAGGCTTACCTCTCCCGGACGTGGAAAGCTGCCGCCGCCAACCAACCCCGCAGTACTGATAGTATGATGCGGACTACGAAAGGGTCTGGTAGCTATCAGGGATTGATCCGGGCCTAAAAGCCCTGCCGAACTGTATACCACAGTAGTCTCAATAGCCTCTTCCAGCGTTAACATGGGCATTATGGTAGGGAGCCTCTGTGTCAACATCGTCTTGCCCGAACCCGGAGGCCCAATCATAAGTACATTATGGTTTCCTGCAGCAGCTACGATGAGTGCACGTTTTACATGTTCCTGTCCCTTAACATCCATAAAATCTACTTCATATTGAGAGGAATCATTGAAAACGTCTGCGAGGTTTAACGTGAAAGGGGAGATAAATAACTCATTTGTCAGGAAGCCTACGGCATCGGAGAGTGTCTTAACAGGAATAACATCTATACCCTCCACAATGGCCGCCTCCGGTGCGTTTTCGGTAGGAAGGATCAACCCTTTCAATCCTGCCGCTTTACATTTTTTCGCCATTGCCAGGCAGCCGTTAACCCGTCTTACCCGTCCATCCAGTGCGAGTTCGCCTACTATACCGTATTCGTGTATCTTGCCCGTATTTATCTGGTTTGTAGCAATGAGGAAACCCATTGCTATCGGTAATTCAAAAGAAGGCCCCTCTTTCTTTCTATCTGCAGGAGCCAGGTTAATGGTAATATTCTTTACAGGAAATCGATACCCGCAGTTCTTGAGCGCCGCCTTCACCCTGTCCCTGCACTCCTTAACAGCAGCATCCGGCAGTCCAATGACCACAGTTGAAGGCAGCTGTCCCTTTGTAACATATACCTCTATCTCCAGCAGATAAGCTTCAATCCCGTATGCTGCAACGCTCTTTACCTTTCCAAGTCCTGCCATTATAACCTTCCCTGGTTTTTTTAACGACTGTTCGTGTTTATTACAAGCCTATTTCTTCCATGTTAGTGGTAAAAAGATAAGTATAACGGTGTATATTTCAAGCCTGCCCAGCAGCATACAAAAGATCAATACCCATTTACAGGGATAAGCAATTTCGCCATAATTTCTTGTAGCGCCTACATCGGCCAGGGCGGGACCAATGTTGTTCATCATCGACGCCACTGCACTGAATGATGTAATAACCTCTGTGCCAAAGACGGTCAGGATAAGTGAAAAGATACCAAACAGTCCAAGATGTATTACAATAAATCCTAATGTGTTTGTGATTATCTCTTCACTGACAGGTTTACCGCTGAGCTTAACATGCATTATGGCCCTTGGCCTGAGCAGGTGAACCATTTCCCTTACACTGGTCTTAAAAAGCAGCATTATTCTTGCTACCTTCATACCCCCGGCAGTCGAACCCGCACAGCCGCCGATAAACATGAGAAGGACGAGGAAAAATCTGCAGAAATTCGGCCAGATATCAAAATCTGCGTTAGTATAACCGGTACTGGTTGTTATGGAAACGGCCTGGAATGCGGCATATCTCAGTGCTCCGCCTACGCTTTCATATTCGTGATCTTTCACGCCCCCATTGTATGAGGACGATTCAGAGAAAAACAGTGCAAGTGTTACTAAACAAATAACACATAATATCAGGCACACAAAAAAGCGCAGTTCTGAATTAACGAGGACTTTTTTAATCCTCCCTGTAACCAACTGGTAATGAAGTATGTAATTACAGGCTGATATAAATATAAAGACCATAACAACAATCTCTATAAACTGACTGTTAAAAGCGGCAATACTTTGGTTTTTTGTAGAAAATCCTCCTGTAGCTATCGTAGTAAAGGCATGGCAGACAGCATCGAATATTCCCATTCCCCCAAACCAGAACAGGGGAATTACAATGGCAGTAAGAGAGAGATATATAATCCATAATATTTTTGCCGTCTGAGCTATGCGCGGCTTTATCTTGTCCGTTGTAAGATCAGGGGCTTCGGCACTGAAGAGTTTGTGCCCTCCGACGCCAATAGTTGGAAGAACTGCAACAAAAAACACAACGATACCCATTCCTCCAAGCCACTGTGACATACTCCTCCAGAAAAGAATACCATGCGGCAATGCCTCAATATCGCTGAAAATGGTTGCGCCTGTCGTAGTGAGCCCGCTCATTGATTCAAAGTAAGAATCACAAAAGTTATCACACGCCCCTGAAAGCCAGTAAGGCAAGGCTCCAAAGACGGCACAGAACACCCACCAGAATGCGACAATCGCCAAACCCTCTCTAATAGTAATGTTTTCATTTCTGGGTTTTAGGGAGAATTTTAGAACCAAACCGGTGATGCCTGACGCAATGATTGATATGACAAATGCCCATATCTCTTCCTTTGTTCCATAAAAGAGAGATACGCCAAATGGTATGAATAGTATACCGGAAAGAAGTAATATGAGATTTCCCAGGGTATGCAGAACTAAGGGTATGTTCATGTTTGAATTTATGCCACGCCCGCCACACAACACGTCGGGCAAGAAGGCACTAAGTCACAAATAATATTTGTAATAGGAATCCTATTTTGTGCTGCTGAAAAGAGCCTGAACCCTTTCAATAGCTTCCGGCAGGGTAAACACGACAACACTTTCTCCGGGATGGATAATGTCAACGCCTTTTGGAAGAAGCATCGTACCATTTCTCACGATAGCGCCCAGGATAGACTTCTTAGGAAACTTAATCTTACTAAGCGGTTTCTTTACAATTTCAGAGCCGGATTCAGCGATTAATTCAATCGCCTCTGCCTCACTATCACCTAACTTGGCAATCGACAGTATCTGGCCTCTCCTTATATGCTGAAGTATAGAACCCGCGGTAACCAGCCTTGGATTTACAACTACATCCACGTCGACTTGATTGATTATAGGCACAAGCGCCGGGTCATTTGTAAGCACAATAGCCTTCTTTGCACCATGTTTCTTTGCTAACAGGGATGTCAGCAGGTTAGTCTGTTCATTCTCGGAAAGGGCAATAAATATATCTGTATCCTCGATAGCGGCTTCTTTAAGTAAGTCTATTTCAGTAGCATCACCGTGTAAGACTATGGCATCTTTTAAATAAGCCGCAGCCATTTCTGCCTTATCTTTTTCAGGCTCAATCATCGTTACGTCAATCGAACTATTTTCAAGATCTCGCGCAAGCTGCAGACCGGTCCGGCTTGCCCGATATATAATTACCTTTTCTACCTCGTCCGCCCTTCTATTAACCATTGGCAGAAAGTATGGTAATCCTGCTTTGGATATAAGTACGAAAATATTATCATCAGGTAATATTTCAGTACTGTGTGTGGGTGTAATCATCTCATCGCCACGTTGAATATATACTATTAAGAATGAATCTGTATACTCAATGTCTTCCAGCTCTGAAAAATTTCTACCCACAAGCGGAGCATCCTCAGGGACATGAAAACCTCTCAAAATAATATCACCTATTGGAAAGTCAACGGCAAACGTCGCCCCCGGTGTTTTTATTATTTTAATAATCGAATCAACAATAATCTGATCCGGGTTTATCATATGATCAACACAAAATCCATTATGCTTGATTAATGAATCAGTATCGGTAAATTCACTATTCCGAATCCTTGCAATTTTGATTTTTTTACCATTACCATATTGACTGGCAAGGATACAAACAACAATATTAATCTCATCACTGGTGGTTATGGCTAACACTATATCCGCATCTCTCACACCGGCAGATTCCAGTACACTAGGGGAAGTGCCATTACCGGCAAACACGGAAACATCCAGTTTTTCGTTAATCGTCCTGACCAATTTGGAATTATTATCAACTATAGATACGTCATGGCCTTCCGCTGATAGCTGTTTAGCAATGTTAAATCCTACAGCACCTGCCCCAATTATGAGAACTTTCATTTATAAATTTCCTTTTTAATTTTAAGATCCTGTACTCTGCGGCAACATAGTTTTCATACTCTTTCTTTTCAAATTGTCAAACCTGGATTTTAATTCGGGACCTCCCATGGATGGAGCTTTCTTCTCAAAACCATCTATAAGCTCTCTTACTTTATCAAAGGCGCCCTCTATAAAATAATTTTCGACAATTTCATATATATCTTTCCACCACAAGTGATTATCTGTTGACAGATTCTCTACCCATAATGAAAAATGACTTAACAATTTGTCATCTTGCTTCAACTCTTTCAGGCAATGCACAAGTTCATTCTTAATTTCAATATCATCATTAAAATGCAAGACAAGTTTTTCATATAATAAAATTGCTTTTTGACAATTATTAAGTGAGTAATATAGCTTTGCCAGCCTTATCTTACTTTGCCACAGCGCATGATCATGCTCTGGTACATTTTCGTAATTATTAACTTGTTTTTCTAATATTTCTTTAGCTCTTTTGTAATCTTCGCCTGCACAAAAGGCGTTAACAATGCTATTAAGTAATTCAAAAGACTCACACTCTATCGATAGAAGCACATCAGAAGCCTTTTCTGCAACTCTACTATCTCCATCTTCGAGCAGGCTGATTAAAGGTTCAACAGCACTCTCATCTCCAATCTGCCCTAAGGCAGTTGCTGTAGACTCACGAACACGAGCACTCTCATCAGAAAGCAAGTTTATCAAATGCGAAACAGCTTTTTTGGCTCGTATTTTACCCAAAGTATCTGCAGCATACCATCTGATCCTTTCTTCCTCATCTTTTAAGGAATTAATCAATGGATCAATCGCCCTGTAGTCCTGAAACTTGCCGATGGCAACTATTGCAGATTCTTTTATTTTAGGGTCTTTATTCGAAAGTAAGCCTATTAATGGTTCTATAGCTTCTTCTACACTTAACTCCCCAAGGGCTTCTGCCACTGCACACACTACTATATTGGCTGGATCGCTTAAGGCAGATAATAAATCATAAACCACTTCCTTTTTACCATTTTTGCCCAGAGCCCTTGCGGCGCTTTCTCTAACCTTGATTTCTTTGTCTTGCAAGGCCGATATTAAATATTTCAGTTCAGACACATTGCCGATTTTTCCAAGAACATTTACTGCCAGGACACGTATCTCCGGATCATCATCTGAAATCAGATCAACATAGACCTTGATCACTTCCGGGCCTTTATGATTTGCCAACTCACCTGCAGCAAAAATTCTTACCTCTTGGTATTCGCTTTTTATGGCATCAATTAATTGTGTAATGTCGTCTTTTTCCTTACTTGTTTTCAAGATTTCTATAGTCTTTTCGACTAATTCATCTCTCAGCAGGATATTCTCTGCTTTAAGCTCCTTAAATCCTTCTTCCAGCTTATCGACAATATCTTCCAGCCACTGCTCCCTCGTTTTAACCTTATTTCTGTCCCACCACTCTTGCCAAAAAGATTTTGCTTTACCGTTAGATTGTTTTGTAATCTCTACTAATGCGTCATGGGTTGCAATCCGTAAGTCATTGTTATCAGATTCCAGTAAACTAATTAATGGTTCCACTGCCTCGCGTGAGTGCGTCTTTGCCAAGGCACCTGTAACAAGGATGCGGGATTCGATTGGTTTCCTGGTGTTTAAAAGTACGTTTATCATCCCTTTTATCGCTTTTTTTGTTCCTATGTTTCCCAATGCATCAGCAGAAGCAATTCTCATCGCCTCGTTTTCACTGGTAAGTAAATCAATCATACAATCTAATGACCTGTTGTCATCGCCAGCAAAACCAAACGCCTTAATCAGGGAAATACGGACATCATCATTTTCAGAATTTTTAAGAATATCAATAAGTGAATCGTCAACAGTGGGAGTGTTAAGTCCCAATAATGAAATGATTGCAGAGGTGCGTATTGCGGGATCTTCTGAATACAAAAGTTTCATCCACTCATCAATCTTAATATTCAATTCAGGTGAAGGATCCTGAGAAGTCTTCTTGGCGTGAGTGGATTCTCTGGCAGTGGCTTCTCTGTTTTCAACTGCGGATAGACAACTGTAAATTGATATATTAATTATAATGAAAGATAACCAGTATTTTTTCATTCACTTATCTGCTGGAAGACCAACACTAATGTATTATTTACTTCTATAGAAAAGGTTGGTTCCAACCTGAATTTTGTTTATGTTTCAGAAACTATTTATAGCCTGCTCACAAATTTTATAGTATCAGAACTCCTTTTTAGCGTCAACACAAAACAGGCCGGGAAAGATTAACTTGAACATTTTTTTCATGATTGTTAATATGTTGAAACCAAGACACTTATCAAAAATTCAATAAAAAATGAGAATAATAGCATTTGGCGATATACATGAAGATTCAGGCAACTTAAGTCTGTTGAAAAATGAGTTAGAGAGTGCGGATCTTGTCATAGCCACCGGCGATTTGACTAATTATAATGGAAAAAAAGAGGCTGAGAAAGTAATCGAAGAAATAATGAAGTATAACGAGAATATATTAGCTCAACTGGGAAACCTGGACCAGCCGGAAGTTAATGATTATTTAGACGAAAAAGGCATTAACCTTCACAGGAATGGCTTCATAAGAGATGATATAGGAATCTTTGGTGTAGGCGGGTCAAATCTGACACCTTTTAATACACCTACTGAATTCAGCGAAGACGAGATTGAGGCTTTTTTACTGGAAGGCCTTGAAAAGGTGAAAGAAGCTAAATTTAAGATTATAGTGCCGCATGTGCCACCAAAAGACACGAAGATTGATATGATTACGACCGGCGCCCATGTAGGGAGCCAGAGTGTTCGTGATTTTATTTTAAGACATAAGCCGGATATTGCCCTTAGTGGTCATATCCACGAGGCAAGGGGAACAGATAAGCTGGAAGACACATTTATCTTTAACGCCGGTATGTTTCGTGAAGGTGGATATGTAATAATTACTAAACAATCAGAAGGAATTTCTGCTGAGTTGAAGATACTGCCTTAACTATGAGAATGGAACATCCAAAATTACGACTAATAGATGCATTTCCGATTGAAATATCCGGGCAGCAGGCTGTATGCCTCAGAGACCCGTATAACACCAAAAACTCCTTTGTCCCTCGTAAAATTTTCGACGATATTGTCCGTTACTTTGACGGCAACCATTCCGTATCGGATATACAGAATATTTATACACAGAGACATGGTGAAAATGATATTCAACAAACAATACATCAGGTAATAGAAGAACTGGATAAGAATTTACTTTTAGATAATAATCGATCCAGAGATTTCATTAAAAAGCTGAAAGACGATTTCAGAAATTCAACTATACGCAAGGACTCTCACGCCGGTACTGCTTACGAGGCAGACAGAGATAAATTAAAAGAGCAGATAGACGGGTTTTTTACATCTGCTGATGGTCCCGGCAAACCATCATCATCTAACAAGGTGACAGGATTAAAGGGTGTAATAGCCCCACACATTGATATCGGAGTGGGGGGGTCGTGTTTCGCCTGGGCTCACAAAGAGATTGCAGAGTCGTCTGACGCCGAACTTTTCATTATACTTGGTATTGCACACACAGGCACCAGAAACCTTTTTGTACTGACGGATAAGACATTCGAGACACCATTTGGCAATGTAGAAACGGATAAAGAGTTTCTTGAATCCTTACATAAAAAGAACAAGACCGATTATTTTGAAGACGAGTTTGTTCACAAAGACGAACACTCAATAGGATTTCAGCTGGTTTTCCTGAAATACCTGTATCATCAGAAGAAGAATTTCAGTATAGTCCCTATACTTTGTTCTTCCTTTGGTGAAGCGGAGGGTGACAACAATAATTCGAGACAGATTTCTCAATTTGAAGAATTTGTTTCTGCTCTTAAGAAAACAATTAAGGAGAGCAAGAAGAAAGTCTGTGTAATTGCCAGCGTAGATCTTGCACACGTGGGATCCAGATTTGGCGATCAGGAACTTCAGGATGAGGCGTATCTCAAGAGGCTACGTTCCGAGGACACAGAAATGTTGAAATATGCGGAACTTTTAGATGCGGAGGGGTTTCGCAATTCCATTCAGAAAGACCATAACAGCAGAAAAATATGCGGATATCCGGCAATTTATACCCTGCTCAATGTCATTGAGGCGTCAGAAGGCAAACTCCTGAAATATTCTCAGTATGCAGACCAAACCAACTCAACAGTTTCATTCGCCAGTATGGCATTTTATTAATAATCTGCACTCCTGAATTCATCGTTGCCTGTCATCACTGGAGAATGAAGTGATGAAAATTCCAATCAGCAAGCATCAATTTTCAAAACTCGCAACTCGTCCTTCTTCTCTTGCCTCTCACTTTTCCATCCACAACTTTAGTCACTTATTTATACTTTAGTTCACTTTAAACTCTTGCCCGGTTATAAAAAGGTAAGTATAATTTCTTTGTGAAAAATATATTTAAGCTTATTCATAAAGACAAACAGTATAAACAGATAGCAGGTGATCTGGTATCAGGAAAGGACTGTCATGTTCAAGGATTATGGGGTTCGTCGGCGTCCTTTTTAATTGCCGGCCTTGCAAATGACGGGAAACTTTCCAGGAAGGGAGAAATACTCTTCGTAACATCAGGTATAGATGAGGCGGAAGAGATTTTTGAGGATATAAACGTTTTTCTCCCCGGCAGCGCTATCTTTTTTCCAGTCTCAGAGGATGCAATCTCTGCAGAGTTACAACCTGACAATAGCACTTATGTACAACAGATTAATGTTTTATATAAGCTGTTAACAAGTAATGGTAAATCTACTAACCGAATCATCATAACCCCAATCCAGTCGCTCTTACAACATCTACCGCCACCTGATGCGATAGAAAAAAATATTCTTACAATCAGGACAGGACAGGAATACGGACAGGAATTTCTTGTAGACTGGCTGATAAACGGTGGTTTTGAACGAACGAGCATAGTTGAACTGCCCGGAGAATTCAGCTTGAGAGGAGGGATTATAGATGTTTTTCCATTTTCTTCCCTGCAGGAACATCAATCAGGTAACACTGTAAGTAGTGGTGCCGGTGAAATGCCTTACCGCATAGAGTTTTTCGGTGATGAGATTGACTCTGTCCGCATGTTTAACGCGGAAACTCAATTGTCAGAGAGACAAGTACAAGAATGTAAAATACTAGGTGTACAGACTGAACAAATCAATACACCTGTTCATCCGAAAGAGAACAGGCATAAAGGCAGGTACAGCTCTCTTATTGATTATATACCAGAAAATTCGTGGGTTGTTTTTAAGGAATATGAAAATATAGAAAATAAAGCAGAAAGCATAAGTGTTAACTTAGAGTCTCATAGTAAGATTTTTTCTTTTAATCATATAATAAAATCGTGCAAGGACTTTAGAAAGATATATCTTTCCAATTTAGCGCTTAAACGCAAAAATATATTTTCATTTAATATAAAAGCCCCGGACAATTTTGATCATGATGTCCATAACTCAATTAAAAAGATTGAGGGTATAAAGACTTCGTACCGGAACACCATAATCTTCTACAGCAACCAGGCCGAAGAGCAGAGGTTGAGCGAACTCCTGTCATCAGGCACTAATTCCCAACCGGTCTCCCGCAAGACTGTTTCAAATAGAAATAGAACTACGAAGGAAATTGCAGGCAAACGTTCACCTTCCAATCACACAGAGTATCAGATAGGGCATCTCAACCATGGTTTCTTATTTGAAGATATCTCCACGGCATTTCTTACACATCATGAAATATTCCAACGCTACAGGTTGAGGAGGGAACCGAAAAAATTAATACCGGCAAAGGCTATCGATTCTTTTCTTGATGTAAGAGAGGGAGACTATGTGGTGCACATCAGCCATGGCATAGCAAGGTTCCTGGGTATGCAAATGCTTAACGATGATAATGAGTACGGCAGTTATGGTGAATTTCTTGTACTCGAATTTGATGAAGGTGCAAAGGTCTATGTGCCTGCCGCAAAGATTGAGTTAGTACAAAAATACGTATGCGGTTCAGAACACAAGCCAAAACTCAGCAAGCTGGGCAAACGAACGTGGGAAAGAAAAAAACAGATGGCAGAAGAGGCCGTTCGGGATGTGGCAAGTGATCTCCTTTCCATGCAGGCAATCAGAGAGGCAAAACGGGGCATTGCTTACCCAAAAGACTCTGAATGGCAGGGAAAGTTTGAGTCAGAATTCATATACCAGGAAACTGAGGACCAGCTGCAGGTTGTCAGAGATATTAAGAATGATATGGAATCATTAAAACCTATGGACAGGCTTATTTGCGGCGATGTGGGATATGGTAAGACTGAGATTGCTATCAGGGCTGCATTTAAAGCCGTAATGTATGGAAAACAGGTAGCCGTCCTGGTGCCGACAACTTTACTGGCGCAGCAGCATTGTAGAACCTTTACTGAAAGGATGGCGGACTATCCCATTAATATTGAGGTATTAAGCAGATTTAAGACCCGAAAAGAACAAAAGGAAATATTGGAGAATTTAAAAGAGGGGAAGGTAGACATTGTTATTGGAACACACCGGTTGATCCAGAAAGATGTTACATTCAAGGATATCGGGCTGATAGTCATAGATGAAGAACAAAGGTTTGGTGTCGAACATAAAGAAAAACTGAAAAAATTCAGGGAATCGGTTGACGTCCTCACGTTAACGGCAACGCCAATCCCGCGTACCCTGCATTTGTCTCTCCTGGGTATAAAGGATGTGTCGTCTCTGAATACTCCTCCACAGGACAGGCAATCCATACAGACAAGTTTATTGCGTTTTAACAGTGGTGTAATAAAGAGTGCAATAATTCATGAATTAAATCGTGACGGACAAATTTACTTTGTACACAATCGTGTAAAGAACATAAATCAGATTGCGGATACTATTGCGAAGATAGTCCCGAAAGCGAGGATTACTGTAGCCCATGGGCAAATGCCGGAAAGACTCCTGGAGAAGAAAACGTCAGATTTTGTTAACGGCAAATTCGACATTCTTGTATCAACAACGATAATAGAATCCGGCCTTGATATTCCAAATGTAAACACTATATTTATTAATCAGGCGGATATGTTTGGTCTGGCGGATCTGCATCAGCTTCGCGGCAGGGTGGGACGCTACAAACACCGTGCTTATGCCTACCTTTTGTTACCAAAGAACAGGCCGGTTACACCGGAAGCGGAGAAGAGACTAAAGGCCATTATTGACTTCTCGGAACTTGGCTCAGGTTTTAAGATTGCGATGCGGGATCTTGAGATCAGGGGAACAGGAAATATTCTGGGTATAGAACAACACGGACATATTGAAGCGGTCGGTTATGAAATGTTTTGCAGACTGCTTGAAATCGTAATACGTAAGGCGAAGAATGAGCCAATTCCGGATTACAACGATGTCCACATAAACTTAAACCTGGAGTCATATCTCCCTGACGACTACATACCTGACATGAAGCTGAAAATAGAAATATACAGGAAGATAAATCGCTTGTCTTCTAAAGGTGAGATAAAGAAAATGGAAAAAGAACTTGCAGATAGATTTGGTCAAATACCGCAGCAGGTTAAAAACCTGTTAATAGAAAGCGGGGTAAGAGTAGCGGCACAGGCTTCTAATATCCGTTCACTCGTGCGAACAAATGGTACAGTTATATTTCATGTAGAAAATCTGAAGAAAGCAGAATCACTCTTTAGAAATGCAAAGAAACTGGTAAAAGTAGTGGCTAATAACGAATTGCACCTTACATTGCCCGGAAAGAAGATGTCGCCTAATGATTCAGCAGATTTCATAACGAGTTTATTAAATCCTAAACCTTAGCCACAGGGATATGCAGATTAATACTCAAAATGATAGATGACAAATTATAGACGGGTTTGTATACTGCATTCTGTTAAAACTTACATTTATGCATAGAAATTTCAATCTTTGTCACACTTCGACTCCGCTCAGTGTGACGTCATCCTGAGCGGAGTCGAAGGATAGTTTCTGTCGCGATAGCGACCTGACTTGTATGGTGCAGGAGGAATATAACATTTGAAGGTCCTAGGATTAAGCTTGGTTTTTTTCATTCTACAACTGTTCTATTTATATCAAACAAGTGCTGATAATTTGAATGCCGTACGAGTTATCGTAAATGGTGAAATAATTACGGAATTTGATATTAGAAGAGAGGTAGCTAATGCCTTCCAGATTGCCAGAGAAAAGTACGGGGAAGAAGGGCTCCAACGGAAAGAACGCGAAATAATTTCTAAGGGTATTGATGAATTAATTGATAGAAAAATACTTGTGCAGGAGGCAAAGAAGGTTGTGCTTGCAGACCCGGAAAAGGCAGAAGCGATTGAAAAGAACCTTGATGCATTTGTCAAGGGTGCTGTTGAAGAAGTTGGTTCTGTCTATAAATATTATGAACTGGCCCACAAACAGGGAATTAATCCTCTTAAAAAAAGAGCAGAATTAAAGGAGGATTTATTAATCGAAGAAATTATGCGTGATAATGTTTATAGAAAGATAGTAGTTACACCAAAAGGAATTAAGCGCTATTACCAGGAACATACTGATGAGTTCACAAGAGAAGGTAGTTTGAGTTTCAGGCATATATTACTAATGTTTTCCAGATATGAAACTAAAGAAGATGCGAAGTCTGCAGCGGAAGATATTCTAAATAGATTAAAGAGTGGAGAAGAATTTGGAGACATGGCAAAAGAATATTCACGAGGTCCTCATTCTGATGAAGGGGGTTTGTGGGAGACTGATGAAGTAAAGGACTTTAGAAAAGATCTGGTTGCTAAAATTTCTAACTTAAAAGAAGGTGAAATAAGTCCAATAATAGATTCTTCGTTTGGTCACCATATCTTTAAGATAGAAGAGGTTATTCCCTCTCAAACATTGACCTTTCAGCAGGCTCAAAATGAAATTCGCAATATGCTCTTTAGAGAAGAATTTGTTAAAAAGAGGAAAGAATACTTAAGAAAATTGAGAAAAGATGTGGTAATTAAAAGATATTATTGAGTTATAACAATCTCTGCAAATCGGCGTTTTCCTACTTTTAATATCATTCCGCTTTTTATATCAACTTCTTGTGCCGGATCTGTATATTTATGATTGTCAATACTTACTCCTCCTTGAGAAATCAACCTCCTTGCTTCTCCGTTAGTAGATGCGAAGCCATGATCAACCAATAATTTTACTAACCATATTTTATGAGATGTGCTTGTAGATGCACTTATTTCTAATTTATCAATGTTGTCTGGAAGTTTATGTTCTTTAAAAACTCTGTCGAATTCTTTCGCTACTTCCCGGGCTATTTCTTCATTGTAATACCGGCTTACAATAGCCTTCCCCAATACAATCTTTGCCTGGCGCGGATGCTCTTTTAATGTACTATCTATTCCTTCCATAGTCATGTCGGTTGCCAACTCAAAATACTTACGCATAAGGTCGTCGCCAATTCTCATTGTTTTGCCAAAGATTTCTTTTGGCTCTTCATATATGCCTATGTAATTTCCCAGGCTTTTACTCATCTTTTTGTTCCCATCGATTCCCTCAAGTAATGGAGTAGTGAGTGCTACCTGAGGTTCTATGTTTTTATCCCTTTGGAGGTCACGGCCAACAAGCAGACTGAATATCTGATCCGTGCCACCGATTTCTATATCACTTTTCACCATTATTGAATCATATCCCTGCATCAATGGATAAATAAATTCATGGAGGCTTATTGGAACTCCGGAACTATATCTTTTCGAGAAATCATCTCTCTCCATCATTCTTGCAACTGTCATCTTGGAGGCTAATGTAATTACATCGGTAAATCTCATCTCCTTAAACCATTCACTATTGTAACGGATTTCAGTCTTGTCTATATCCAGTATCTTTCCTATTTGATCTAAGTACGTTTTCGTATTTTTCATTATGTCCTCGTGCGAAAGTTGGGGACGTGTTTTATTCACACCAGACGGATCGCCTACAATTGCAGTATAGTCTCCAATTATTAATACTGCCGTATGGCCAAGTTCCTGGAAATTGCGCAGTTTGTGAATCGGGACAGCATTTCCAATATGAATGTCTGGTGCGGTAGGATCAAGGCCTAATTTAGCTCGCAGGGGGGTGTTTGTCTTTATTGATCTCTGCAGTTTCTCGATGAGTTCTTCTTCGCGGACGATTTCTATCGTTCCACGTTTAATAATATTCAGTTGTTTATCAATGCCCTTAAACATGACTTTTCAGAATGTGTTTAAAAGAAATCAAAAAAGCTAATGTAGCAGTATTGTGGCAGATATGAACAGTTATTGGCGCTATTAACGATTCAGTCTTCTCAAATAGATAAGCTAACAGAAGTCCCAGGATAAATATCTGCAAGAACACATGGACATTTAAATGTATCAAAGCAAACAGGGATCCACTAATTAAGATGGCTTTTAGCTTGCCAAAAGCAGTTCTTGCCGCAGACTGAAGAAATCCCCTGAAAAGAATTTCCTCAATAACAGGTGCAGCTAACATACCAAAGAAAAGCATGAAAGTAAGGACTCCTAAAGAGTCCTCATTCAGGATTTTATTAATAATGTCTTGCTGTTCAGGTACTATACCAAATATTCTTAAAATAAAATCTACTACAAAGCCGGCTAGAATTATAACAGGAAGAACTATCAGATAATGTTTAATGCCAATTTTCACATCACGTTTCCAGTTGTGGACTGTAAAACCCAATGATGTTACAGGCAAACCATATCTTACCCGAATTATGTAGAAAACATAAAGACAGGTCAAAATATTTACAACTAGAGACAGGCTAAGGAGTATAGTGTTCTGACCAAATGCTTCTATTAAATCAAATCTGAATGTTTGCTTTGATACTCTTAAAAAAACAGGTATTCCAACCAGCATCATGAAGAAATAAAACAGGAAAACCTTGAATATATCTCCTATATTCCAGCGTTTATTATCAGGCATTTTTAAGTCAAGCACATTCTGTCAATGGAAGTAATATTTCTTCTTTTAATGGAGGTTATTTGCCTCAGCTTATTCTTACTCTTGCTTTTACTTACTGCCTTCTTTTCCGTTCGGGTCTTTTCTTCCTCTCTACCTTCTTTTTCCGTTCGGGTTTTTTCTTTCTCTCTACCTTCTTTTTCCGTTCGGGTTTTTTCTTCCTCTCTGCCTTCTTCTTCCGCTCGGGTTTTTTCTTCCTCTCTGCCTTATCTTTCCCTTTTTCTGCTTTTGCCTTCTTTTTACCCTTTTCTTTTTCCTTTGTCTTTACCTTTCCCTTTTTCTTTACAGCTTCTTTCCCTTTTTTTCTTATACTCTTCTTGTACTCTTCATATTCATCTTCATCCATAAGGGCATCAAGTTGCTCAGGGTCTGCTGTCCTAACCTTGATAAACCAACCATCATCAAATGGATTCTTCTGCAATGCCCGTAAAGTGGTAATTAAACCTGAGTTTACCTTTACAATCACACCATTTAAAGGTGCCATTAAATCATGAAGAACATCAAGGGATTCTATTTCACCATAAGAAATACCAAGAAGAATATCCTCATTAACTTTTGGCAGGCAAAGGTCTATCAGGTCGCCAAGTTCGTCTATAAAATAGTCAGTTACACCAATTGTTACAACTTTTCTCTTAAGCTCAACCCAGTTGTGATCTAGAGAATATTTGAGGTTTCCTTTTTTCATTTTAATTTAGCATAAAATTGTTTAGTTTCGTATAAATTGGTCCTGCTGAAGTTAACTTGCTTTTCATCAGAGAGATATAACTTACCTTTTCAAGGCCAAAGGAACATTTTGTGCCGGAATTTAAAACACTTGTAAGTTTGGATATATTTTTCTGTGATTTAATTCGTCCAAGTGTAATATGTCCGACATACTTTTTGGATTCCCTTTTTATTCCAAGTCTCTCAATACCCATGTCGAGCCTTTCATAGATAGTTAAAAGATTGTTTCCTTTGTCCTGTACACAAACAAAAACTATACGCGGTTTCTTAAAATTTGGGAATGTACCAATGTTTTCTATACTAATACTGAATGAGTCCAGACAAGAGACGGCACCACTAATGATTTTATTCAAGTCCGGAAGAGTTTCCTCCTCTATATATCCAATAAATTTCAGAGTCAAGTGGATGTTTTCAGGAGCGACCCACTTTACAGAAGCACCAGTTTTCTTTAACTGGTTCAGGTATTCAGATAGCCTGTCTTTGATCCCGTTATCAATTTCTATTGCAATGAAGGCTCTGATGGTCATTTACATTTTACAAAAAAGTATTTATTGTATATTCCAGTCGTTTTAGTGTCTTTTCTTTACCTAACAGTTCTAAAGTTTCAAAGATCCCGGCACTTGCACTCTTACCTATAATCGCAACCCTTATTGGTTGTGCCAATTTGCCAAAACCAACGCTGTGTTCGGTTGTTATCGACCGTAAACAATCTTCTAATTCTGTAATTGATGAAAAATCATTGACTTCTTTCAGTTTATTATAAGCATCTTTTATCAAGGAAGGATTGCTCTTTTTCAAATGTTTTTGTACTGCAGCATCTTCATATTCAATTTCATCAGTAAAGAATGGGGATGCCAGCGTTACAAACTCTGGTAATGTTCTAAACCTTTCCTTATATAATTCTACCAATTTGTACAACCATTCATCTGTAAATACTCCATTGTCCAAATTTGCACCTTTCATATATGGGCGTAATTTACTGACGAGGTCTTCAACCGGTAAGTCCTGAATATATTTACCGTTCATCCAGTCAAGCTTTGTATAGTCAAAGCGTGCGCTGGTCTTATTGACTCGTTTCAGGGTAAACTTCTCTGTCATCTCCTGTCTGGTTAATAACTCCTGATCGTGTCCGGGTGACCAGCCAAGAAGCGCTATAAAATTAACCAGGGCGTCCGGCAAATAACCATTCTCGCGATATTCAGTTACAGACGTTGCCCCGTGACGCTTGCTCATACGGGAGCCATCTTCTCCGAGAATCATCGGGATGTGTGCAAACTTTGGCAATTCAAAACCCAAAGCTTTGTAAATGGCAACCTGCCTTGGCGTATTAGACAAATGATCATCACCCCGAATCACGTGTGTTATTCCCATTACTCCATCATCAACAACGCAGGCAAAATTATAAGTAGGAAAACCGTCTGCTTTCTGGATAACGAAGTCTTCAATGAGAGAGGTGTCGGAGTTTATGTTTCCATGAACTAAATCATCAAAATTCGTAAGCTCACCTGTCAGCTTAAAACGTACCGCTCTGCCTTTCTCAGGATCATCTACGTGAAAAGCTTTGCCTTCTTTCAGTAATTTCTCCACGTGCTCACTGTAAATTTCAAGCCTCTCGCTCTGATGATACGGGCCTTCATCCCAGTCCAAACCAAGCCATGTCAAACTGTCCAGAATCACTTGAGTCGCCTCTTCGGTAGAACGTTGTTGGTCAGTGTCTTCGATCCTCAGGATAAATTCCCCGTTATTGTGTCTGGCAAAAAGCCAGTTATAAAGAGCTGTTCTTGCTCCTCCAATATGCAGGAAACCTGTTGGACTTGGAGGAAACCTTACCTTTACTTTTGAAGTCATTTATTCTGTTTCTTAAACAATATTTTTGAACCGGAATGCAAATTTAAGAATCTATTCTACAAAAGTCCGGTTGTTTCATTAAAGCCGTACATTATATTCATGTTTTGAACTGCCTGCCCGGATGCACCTTTTATCAGGTTGTCTATACTAGATAAAATTACAGCACGTGTGCCAACTGCCCTGATTGCTATCTCACAAAGATTTGTATTAACAACATCCTTGGTTCTCGGAAGCTTGCCATCTGTCTTGATTCGAACAAAAGGCTCTTCTGAATAAAAATCATTATATAGAGTTATGATTTCTTTACTAGAGATTTCCTTTTTCATTTTAACATATGTTGTACAGAGAATGCCCCTGTCCATTGGAACTAAATGCGGAGTGAAACAAACGGTCGTTTCTGGCTTCCCAATTACAGAAAGTATATTTTCAATCTCTGGTGTATGCCGGTGTTCTCCCACATTATAAGCCTCGATATTCTCATTACATTCACAATAATGGGTGTTCTCATTAGACTCACGTCCCCGACCGGAGATTCCGGATTTGGCATCGATGATTATATCATCGGTGTGAACATAATCTTTTTTAAGCAACGGAGCTAAACCAATGATTGCAGAGGTGGGATAACATCCTGGATTAGCAACTAAAGTTGCCTTTTTGATTTCCTCTCTGAATATCTCTGAAAGACCATAGACTGCAGCTTCCAATCCCGAAGGATCCGTATGTTTAGTTTTGTACCATTTTTCATATATAGATTTCTCCTGAAATCTGTAGTCAGCACTCAAATCTACTACCTTTATACCCGCATTCAGGAATCCCGGAACATATTGCATGGAGACCATAGGAGGAAGTGTAACAAAAACCATATCTACACCCTTTGGTACATCTTTCTGTTCCATTCGTGAACAAGACTTATCAAATGTACCTGCTAAAACCGGAAAGATGTCAGAAATTTTTGTATTTTCTTCTCTTCTGGAACCAAGATACGCTATATCAACCTCAGGATGACGTAATAGAATTTTTATCAGTTCTAAGCTTGTATATGCTGTCGCCCCGATAATTCCAACTTTGATCAACAATATTCTCCGTTTTTCAAGATTAAAGTTCCATAACTTGTTAAGATATCATTACTTTTGAATAATAACAATCCTTCGTAAAAACGTCAAATCCAAAATTAACTGTTATTTTCCTTAGATATAGTCAAACTTTTCCAAATTCCAGGTGTTCTTTGTTAATCATATTCTTTTTTAGCTATCTATAATAAAACAAAGGGCTTACTGGTTAAAATTGTTTGACAAGGTATGCCATTTATGATTAAATCAAAACGTTACATCAGACAGATTGTGTAATCAGGTTTTTCAC
>CAJXKT010000008.1 GCA_913055705.1 uncultured bacterium | reverse complement strand
ATTAAACACTAACTGAGTTGCCCAGTTTATCCGGGCTAAGACTTTTTACTATCATGCCTTTTTATCCACTTGAAAAGAACCATGTCAGAAAACAGTAATACATTTAAGATACATTTCCTGCCAAATGATACGTTTGTTGATGTCAATGATGGCAGCACAGTTCTTGATGCCGCACACAAGGCAAATATCTACATTAACAGCATATGCGGAGGAGATGGCATATGCGGGAAATGTAAGGTTATCCTTTCCAGTGGTACCGTAGACGCCCTGCCTACAAAGCAACTCAGCAATGAAGAAGTAGAAAAGGATTATATCCTTGCTTGTGAGGCAAGTGTTACAAGTGATCTACAGATCCTTGTCCCCCAGGAAACCAGACTTGAAGGCAAAAAAATCCTTTTAGATCAGAATGAGCAGCATTCTATGACGTGGAAGGCAATACTTGATCAGGCCAAATTCAAACATGATGCTCTGGTTAAGAAGATCTGTCTCAAAATGGAACCCCCTACAATGGACGACAATGTTGCTGACCACGAACGGCTCTATCAGGCTATTATGATGAAGCAAGGTATAGAACTGAATGTTATGCAGACCGGTTATCGTATATTGAAAAAACTCCCGGAGGTCCTGAGGCAAAATGACTGGACAGTAACCGTTACACTGGGACATCGCGGGAAGATTCTGGAAATTATTGACGTACAGCCTGGTGATACCAGTAACCTAAACTATGGTGTTGCAATTGATGTAGGAACAACGACTGTTGTTGCAAGTCTACTTGAGATGGAAACCTCAAAGGTTGTTGACTCAGAAGCTGTCTATAATACTCAGATGAAATTTGGAGAGGACTATATTCAGAGAATAATATATGCAATACAGAATGATGCGCTTGACGAGATGCAAAGGTCTATTGTAACAGATATAAATAAACTTATTTCAACTTTAGTTGAGAGAAACAGCATAGATCTTGAAAATATAACAGCTATTGTATGTGCAGGTAATACTGCAATGCATCACTTCCTGTTAGGCCTGGATCCGGAACGCATCAGGAAAGAACCATATATTCCCACTGCTAACTTTATCCCCCCTATTCGGGCCATTCAACTAGGTATTGATATTAATTGCCGTGGACTCCTTTACACCCTTCCTAGTGTAGCTGCTTATGTTGGAGCAGATATAACATCAGGAGCTACTGCGATAAGACTGGACAGGGAGGAGATGCCAACTCTATTAATAGATATAGGAACTAATGGTGAAGTGGTACTGGGTAATAAAGAGTGGATGGTTTGCTGCTCTGCATCTGCAGGGCCTGCCTTTGAAGGGAGTGGCATCAAACATGGGATGAGGGCTGCAAAAGGAGCCATAGAAATAATGCATATCACAAAAGAATTTGAAGTAAGTTATTCTGCCATCGGAAATGTTCCTCCGAGAGGAATATGTGGTTCCGGCTTGCTTGATTGTATTGCAGAAATGTTACGAAGCGGAATTATTGACAGATCCGGAAATTTCCAAAAAGGAATTAAAACAGACAAATTAAGACAAAGAGACGATGAATACGAATTTGTTCTAATCAATAAGGAAGAGACCGGCATCGATAGTGAAATAGTGATAACACAGGCTGATATAGCAAACCTGATTCGTTCAAAAGGTGCAATCTATGCTGCAGTCTCACTTCTGATAGAGTCTATGGGATTAAGCATAGACAATGTGCATTGTGTCTATCTTGCCGGTGGGTTTGGAAATTACCTTAATGTCAGAAATGCCATAACCATAGGCATGTTACCTGATATGCCTGCATCACGTATAAAATTTGTTGGGAATACATCCTTAACCGGTGCGAAAATGGCTTTATTGTCAAAAGAGGCATTTGAAACTGTACAGAGCATTGCATCTCAAATGACATATTTTGATCTTATGGGAAACCAGAAGTATATGGAAGAGTTTATGTCTGCAAATTTTCTTCCACATACTAACCTTGATGCATTTCCCTCAGTACAAAAAGAATTGGCTTCACAAAACACACAATTAACAGGAACAAATTAAAATGTCATATACAATAGCAATGGCGGGAAAGGGTGGCACAGGTAAATCAACCACTGCGACACTGATAATACGTTATATAACACAGGAGCTTGGAAAAGCTGTACTGGCAGTAGACGCTGACCCCAACTCATCCCTGGGAATATCATTAGGAGTGGACGTAAAGGGAACAATTGCCGATATACGTGACGACGTAGTCGAAAAAAGAGTGGATATTCCAGCATCTATGTCAAAGGCCAGCTACATAGAGTACTGTATTGAAGAATGTATAATTGAGGAAAGCAAATTTGATCTGCTTACGATGGGCAGGCCTGAGGGGCCAAAATGTTATTGCTATGCCAACAACATACTTCGTAAATATCTTGACAAAGCTGAACAGAGTTACCCTTATATAGTTATTGATACCGAGGCCGGCATGGAACACCTGTCACGCAGGACTACAAATGATGTTGACCTTCTCATAATTGTATTTGAATCTACTATCATAGGTGTACATACAGCGAAAAGGATAACGGAATTAATCGAGAATCTGCCCATTAAGATAAAAGAATCAATATACGTAATGTGTAAAGTTCCAAAAAAAGGAGTTAATGAAAAGGTCGAAGCAGAAATTTCCAAGTCAGGGTTTGAGGTATCTGCTAAACTACCATTTGATGACGAGATTTTTGAACACATTACTTCTGGCGAATCACTATTAGGAATAAGTAAAGAAAATACAGTTTATAGCGAAATTAGAAATCTAATGAATCAATTTGTATTGGTTTCAACTGATAAATGATTACATTTTTGTCTGGAGAGAAAAACAATGGAAATAGCAAATGTCGTAGAGAAGTGTTCAGGAATCGTTAAAGAAGTTACTATAGGAGCAACCAAGGATGAGGGTGGTACCAGGGGTAAGGTTGTAACTATTGGCGGCGCAAACTGTATTCCGTTTATGGATTTTGACGGAAGTCCAGGTCATAAGCCGGCGATTGCAATGGATGTGTATGACGCCCCACCGGAAGAGTGGCCCGAACCGCTCTTGAAGCATTATGCGGATGTTATTGATAACCCTGCAAACTGGGCTAAGAAATGTGCTGAATTTGGCGCTGACTTAATCTGCTTGAAACTTGACGGCATACACCCTGACAAGGGAAACAGAAGTGCTGACGAGACGGTAAGCACTGTTAAATCTATCCTGGAAGCCGTTGATATACCGCTCATCATATGGGGGTGTGAAAATGATGAACGGGATAATGAGATCATGCCTAAGGTTAGTGAGGCTGCTAAAGGAGAGAGATGCCTTCTGGGAGGTGCAACTCAGGAAAATTACAAGACTATCACGGCCGTCTGTCTTGCAGACGGACACAACCTGATAACGCAGGCTCCTGTTGACATAAACATTGGAAAGCAGATAAACATCCTGGTAACTGATTTAGGATTCCCTACTGACAGAATCGTAATGTTCCAGACTACCGGTGCACTTGGCTACGGTATTGAGTATTGCTACTCTATCCATGAAAGAGGGAGAATGGCAGCGCTATCCGGCGACCACCAGATGGCAACTCCGGTTATCTGTGATGTTGGACATGAAGCATGGCGCGCAAAGGAAGCAAAGGCCAGTGACAGTGAAGCTCCTCAATGGGGATCTTTTGCTGATCGAGGAGTAATGTGGGAAGCAATTACCGCTACAACCTTGATACAATCCGGTGTCGATATAATCAGGATGAACCACCCTGAAGCAGTCTCAATTGTTAAAAAACATATAGAAAATCTTACATAGAAGGAGAAGAAGATGATAACCCTGGCTGAAAGAATAAATGGACAGTTTTTGGATGTAAAGAAGGCTATTAAAGAACGAGACCCCTCTGTAATCCATGAATTAGCAAAAAAACAGACTGAAGCAGGCGCTACATATCTGGATATAAACGTCGGTACTGCTGCCGCGGACCAGGAAGATGCCATGAAATGGCTGGTTGAGTCGACGCAGGAAGCGGTAAAAACACCTATTGCAATAGACAGCCAAAAATTATCTGTAATAAAGGCAGGTCTTGAGGTAATAAAGAACGACGTCATGATTAATTCTGCTCAAGGTGATCCTGAAGTGCTCGACACATACATGCAGCTTGCAAAGCAGCATAACGCGGCGTTGATTTGTCTTACTATGAATAAGGATGGTATTCCCCAGAATGTAGACACTCGTATTGAGATAGCCGCTGAGATTGCCGGAAAAGCGATGGAACATGACGTGGACATGGACAAAATCTATATTGATCCTATTTTGTTCACGATAACAGTTGACCAAAAACAACCTGCTTATATGCTAGAAGTGTTTAATCAGATAAAGCTTATCTCTGACCCCTCACCACACATTACTGTTGGTTTAAGCAATTTGGCACAGGGAACGAAGGAAAAGTCTTTAATATGCAGAACGTTCTTAACGATGGCCATTGCTGCAGGTATGGACACTGCACTCATGGATGTACTTGATACAGAACTCATGGACGCTGCAATCTGCGCAGAAATGCTTCTTAATAAGCAGATTTACAGTGATTCATTCCTCAAGGCAGCTAGACCATAAACTCAAATGCTTGTGAATTGAAATCGCATGCTAGAAACTGATAATTCCTCCCTTCCCCGGACAAAAAGCACCCCTGCCCGTCCGGCAGGCGGGGAGGACTTTAACCCCCCTTTTAGCCAAGGGGGATTATTTTTTGTCATATCCAGATACCGGTTTCAGTATTATGAAATGTAATGAAATTAACGTTAGAGTAAGGTACCAGGAAACAGACCAGATGGGTATAGTGTATTACTCTAACTACTTTGTTTATTTTGAAATGGGCAGGATAGAATTCCTGCGAAATCACGGAATTTCATACGCAGAGATTGAGAAGGAGAATATTTTCCTGGCTGTAGCGGAAGCGCATTGTAAATACAGAGCGCCGGCAATGTTTGATGACCTCCTTGTCATAAAAACGTGTTTATCAAAGATGAAACATGCAAGAATTGAATTTTGTTATGAGATCAGACGTAATAATGAAGAAAAACTGATTGCAGAAGGCTTCACCCGCCTTGCATGCCTGGATATAAACAGAAAACCTACAGCTATACCGGAAAAGGTCAGAAATGCTCTCACGTGATGAAAGACGATAATTTTACTTTTTCCTGTAGGTTATGTTTACAGAAGAATAGCCCTTGCCCTCAAGAAATCTGAGAACCCTCTTATTTGCTTTCTGTGTGTTGGAATAGTCTGGCAGCCAGAATTTAGTAGCATCAATACCGCTTATCGTTTTATTATTTGAATTTATAAAGATGGTATTTTCATCGGTATTTGTGTCTTGAAAATTAACAATAGTCATACCATCGTTTGGATCAAAATCGATATTAACCCTTATATTTTCCTCGTCATACAATCGACCTAAGTTCTTTACTATCTCGATTAATTCATCTAAGGTATCGCTCTTTTGCATAATAATTCTTATCCGCCAATTTAACGCTCTGACAATACCAGTCAAAAGCAATCGTGATGTCTGAAATCAAACAAGAACGAGTTGTATAGGATAAATCACTCTATAAGGACTCGCGTATCTTCTTTGCCTTCTTAATAAGAGGCAGTAATTGCCTTAACGGCAACATTGTCGCAGAATCCGACAATGCCTTTCCGGGTTTTTCATGTGTTTCAACAAATAACCCATCACAACCTACGGCAACAGCAGCACTTGCTAAAGGCTCAATCATTTCTCTCTGCCCGCCGGTGGACGAACCCTTTCCGCCGGGCAATTGAATACTGTGTGTAGCATCATAAACAACAGGATAACCCATCTCCCTTATAATGACGATAGAACGCATGTCAGATACAAGATTGTTATAACCAAACATTGTGCCTCTTTCAGTAAATATTATATTCTTATTGCCTGTTGAAAGCACCTTTTCTGCTATGTTTTTAACATCCCACGGGGCTAAAAACTGCCCCTTTTTTATGTTTATAGGCCTTCCCGTTTTAGCTGCATGTAGAACTAAATCTGTTTGCCTGCAAAGAAATGCAGGTATTTGAATCATATCTAAGACATCCTTTACCATATCAATTTCGCTACGACAATGAACATCTGAAAGGACAGGCACTCCGAATTGCTTCTTAATCTTTGCGAGAATCTTAATACCCTTTTTAACACCTGGACCTCTATAAGACTTAACAGAAGTGCGGTTTGCCTTATCATATGAAGCCTTGAAAATGAATGGAATCCCTGCCTTGGAGGCTATATCTTTCAATTTCTCAGCAATACTGCAACAATCCTTTTCCGTTTCAATTACACATGGCCCTGCAATCAAGACTAATGGATGTTTATCTCCAAAGGCCAGGTTATTTACTTTTACTTCAAACTTGTTTTTCATGGCAAATCTATTTATTTTTATAATGAAATTTGAGGATATCTTAAAAGTTTATCAAGAAAGGCATGATTCCGGAAATTTTCGATTAACTATAGGTGTAAGTATATCTATATCATAGTCATAAGTATTAGTCAAACCTTTAATTCCCAACAAATTTTCATTTGCATTTTGAAATATATTTGATATAAATTATTTACGTAAAACTAGTGGATTGTCTAAACTTATGACACCTTCCAATTGCCAATATTAGTAACCGGCAATAGCACAAATAATTTAATTTTTATTTTCTTACTAATAGCATATATATTTAATTAGGGGAGCAGAGTTAATGGTAGGCAGTGAACTGGATTTCAAAGAAGCTTTTTCTCAAGATCAATTATCTATAGAGAATATAAACACATTAAAAAAACAGGTTTACACAACTAAAGAGAATCATGAACAACTAGAAAAAAACCTAAAGACGCTCAGATCTTCTATCAAAAATACTAACGATGCAGAGGCAAAGGAGAACACATTAATCTTGGGTATATGCCTCTGGATTGCGGGGAAACAGGAGGAAGCTATAGAAATACTTACCGAACTGAAGTCCCGTAAGATTGCATGTTACTTTCTTGGTAAATGCCATCAAGAACTTAAAGATTATGAAAAGGCAATCGATTACTTCGAACGGTCGAAACAGGCAGATACAAAAGAGTTTGAGACACTAATAGGTATAGCTGAAACACAAAGAATGTCCGGCGACCTTCAAGGCGCGCTAAAATCAATTGAAAAATTATCAAAAGCATATGATGGCGAAGCCAGCCTTCACTACCAATGGGCAAATTGCCTTGATGATCTTGGCGAAGATGAAGACGCTTTAACACATTATAATCGTGCGCTGGAAATTAATCCCTCACACCCTGACACCTTATTTCGACTTGCTTACGATTTTGACCTTAGCGGAGAAGACGAAAAAGCACTCGAATACTATGAAAAATGTATTGATGAAGTTCCTCTATACACCAATGCAGTGATTAACCTGGGAATTGTATATGAAGACAACGGTGAATATGAAAAAGCTGTTTCTTGCTATGAAACAGTCTTACAATCATATCCGAATCACGAAATTGCAAAACTTTACCTCAAAGATTCAAGAGCCGGCATAAATATGCATTACGATGATGATAAGGTAAAAAAAGCCGACATAGAAATCGAAGTTTTAAATATTCCAATCTCAGATTTCGAACTATCTGTCAGGAGTAAAAATTGCCTTGAACGTATGAATATAAAAACTCTTGCAGATTTAACACAAGTAAGCGAACTTGAACTATTATCATATAAAAATTTTGGCGAAACTTCATTAACAGAGATAACAAATATACTTAACCAAAAAGGCCTGCGTCTTGGGCAAGCCGTTGATGAAATGAAACACAATGACATATTTATTGACGATCCCGGTGTAAACGAAGATAACTTGTCAACACCTATCTCAGAAATGGACATTTCCAAACACTGTAAAAAGGTTGTTGAAAAGATGGGGATTCAGACAATAGGCGAATTAGTATCTAAAACAGAAACTGAACTCTTGGAACATAAGGGTTTTAAGCAGGCAGATATTGATGAAATAAACGACCAGTTTGATAAGCTTGGTTTGAAACTTTGTAGCGGAAACGACAATGAATAAATTTCTGATATAAACTTAAGATCAAACTGCGCATTTAACAAATCTCATGAAACTAATGACGGGCTTCTTTAGTTATCTCACCCACGAATTTTGCTAAAGTACCTAAATATTCCACTATTATAAAGCGTATAGACATTTTGGGTTATTTTACAGACACGGCACAGTATAAGCCCCCTTTATAATATAATAATGCAGTCTCATTTGACATTGATTTAATGTTTGATTATATTCATGGTAAAATAGTACATAAAACACCTACTACTGCCACAATAGAAACCAACGGTATTGGGTATAAAATACACATACCACTATCAACATTTGAGAAGATTTCAAATAAAGAGAGCACTAAATTATATACAAAACTCTCAATAAGAGATGATGAATTAAAAATCTATGGGTTTTCTTCACTGGAAGAACGAGACTTGTTTAATTTGCTTCTTTCAGTTAACAGTGTAGGCCCAAACATGGCGCTTACGATACTATCAAGCAGCTCTGTAAGCCAATTTGAAAAATATGTTGTTGGGAATGACCCAAAATCTCTACAGCATATCAAGGGAATAGGAAAAAAGACTGCTGAAAGAATAATATTAGAGTTAAAAGAAACTATAAAAAGTATTTCACTTGAAACAGTATCTTCTGCTGACACAGCGAAGATGGCAATAGTTTCAGATGCGATAATGGCGATGGTTTCACTCGGTTATACAAGGCCCGAAGCAGAAAAAGCCGTAAACTCAGCTTCCGGGAACATTAAAGTCTCAGATGGTGTTGAAGTGCTCATCAAAGATGCTTTAAGCCGTGTATAATCTACTGACAGTTATTTTTGTAAACAAAATATCATGGTGCCTTAAAAATGTCTGACAACAATTTCCTTTCCAGCGATGTTGATCCTGAAGATAAGACTCTTGATATCGCACTGCGGCCAAAAAGATTTACTGATTTCATTGGACAGGAGTCGATAAAAGAAAACCTGCATATTTATATTGAAGCCTCAAAAAAAAGAGGTGATGTGCTTGATCATATTTTGTTTTCAGGCTCGCAAGGATTAGGAAAGACAACACTTTCACAAATCATTGCCAACGAAATCAATGTAGACATCAAAGCTACCTCAGGCCCTGTGCTTGACAAACCTGGCGATTTAGCCGGCATACTGACTAATTTGAAGCAGGGAGATATTCTTTTTATAGATGAAATTCACAGATTGAACAAAACTACAGAGGAATATCTCTATTCGGCAATGGAAGACTATTCGATTGATATCTTGATTGACCAGGGCCCGAGCTCTAGGTCTGTCAAAATTAATCTCCCGAATTTCACACTTATAGGTTCAACTACACGCGAAGGGCTGTTAACGCCATCTTTTCGCGCCAGGTTCGGTGTACTGGAAAGATTGGACTTCTACCCATGGACGGAATTGAAAGAGATTGCCATTAAATCTGCAAAAATACTGAAAATTGAAATTGATGACAAAAGTGCTGAGATGATTGCAAAATCCTCCAGGGGCACACCAAGGATTGTAAATAGATTCATTAGAAGAATCAGGGACGTTGCACAGGTAAAAGGCAGTAACAAAATTACAGAGAATATTACAAAGTTAGGCTTTGATATGTTGGGAGTGGACAATGATGGCTTTGGAAACTTAGATAGAAAAATTCTACAGGCGATAATTCAACATGGAGGCGGACCTATTGGCCTGAAAACAATTGCCGTTTCCGTAAATGAACAGGAAGATACGATAGAAGAAGTTTACGAGCCTTACCTGATTCAGAAGGGCTATCTTAGCAAAACACCTAGAGGTAGAGTTGCAACACAACTGGCATATGAATACATGGGCCATAAGACCATTACTGAAAAACAAACTACTTTTCTTTGATTAAATGACAAATCTTTTACTACATATTTGTTGTGCAGGCTGTCTTTGTGCACCACTTGAAGAGTTAAGAAGAGAGAATATCCGTGTTCATGGTTATTTTTACAATCCCAATATTCACCCCCTATTGGAATTCAGAAAGAGATTCAAGGCAATGCGCATATTCCAGGAAGGTGATCCGATAAAAATAGATTATTGCGAGGAGTATGGACTAAGGGAATACCTGAAGGAAGTTGACTATGAAGGAAATAACAGATGTGAAGATTGTTATAGATTAAGGCTTAGAAATACCGCCAATTATGCAAAAGAAAAAGGGTTTGACGCATTCTGTTCAACGTTACTCTTCAGCAAACAACAAGATCATGAGAAGATCAAAGAGATCGGTGAACAAATATCAGAGGAAGTTGGCATATCTTTCGAATACAAGGACTACAGACATCTATGTGAATGCAGCCATGAGATCGCAAAAAAGAAAATGTTATATAGACAATCGTATTGTGGTTGTATTTTCAGTGAATACGAAAGATACAAAGACACAACACGTAATTTACACGAAGGCTGGAAGCTAAAAGAAAAAACGACTAATAATGAATCACTGAAAGAGGAACCAATAAATTGTTCATAGTTACTTCAAAGGTTAAATTCGTCTTATTTGGTTTGTGTTTTATCTTTTTATTTATGGCACTGCTTGTTTCTTGTTTCAATACCGACACTAATACAGAAACCGTATATAAATACGACAAATACCTGGAAGCCCCGCCAGACATTCGTGTGTTGATACAAAAAGATGTAAAAGAAACAGAAATAGAAATCAGTCACCCATATAGTATATCAGACCTTAACAGTAACAAAATTCTGGCCAGCAGGACTAATTTACCAAAATCAGTCATATTCTTGCAATCAGGAGAATTTAGAATAAAGCCCCAAGCCTCTTATTCAACACCTGAGGCCTCTACTACTTTTGTAAAAACAAACAGTAATGTCGGCATTGTTTCTGATAATGGTTTCATCAAAATTGATAAATCAAAGTATCGTGGTAAACTTATATTGGTACCACAAAATAAGGATAGATTCTCTGTATTGGAGGAAATAGGTATTGAAGAATACTTGCCCGGTGTTATCGAGGGAGAGATGCCGACATTGTGGCGAGAGGAAGCAATACAGGCACAGGTAATTGCAGCACGCACATATGCAATTTATCAAAAAAAAAACAAAATCGATGCCCTGTATCATATAAACAAACTGGACCTTGCATATAATGGCTCGTACAATTACCAACCAAAGACAAAAGAAATAGTAGACAAATCCAGAGGAACTGTAATGGTGTATAATTGGGAACTATTCCCCGGATATTTTCACAGTACATGTGGAGGACACACGGAAGACGTCAATATAGTGTTCAATCTCAGGAGTATCCCGCCTTTAAGCGGAGTAGACTGTGGGTACTGCAACAAATCCAAATACTATAACTGGAAAGCTAATCTTAAAAAGGACGAAATTGAAAGAAAACTTAACAATGCCAAATTTAAGGTAAAGAAGATAAACAGAATAGTTACTGAAAAGACTGGACCGGGTGGCCATTCCTCTACAATAAAGATTGAACATTCAGGAGGAACAAAAAGAGTGAACGCAAACGAGTTTCGACTTATAGTAGGCCCAAATAATCTGCGTAGCACAGCTTTTAAGGTTAAGAATAATGGCAGTTCGCTAACATTTGACGGAAGCGGTTGGGGACATGGCGTTGGATTGTGCCAGTACGGAACACAAGGTATGGCAAATTCCGGATTTAAATGGTATGATATTTTGAAACACTACTATCCGGAAATAGACCTGGTAAAAATATATTGAGAAACATAATTCATTGGAGGGACTTTGCATTTCAGGCTTCTGGCCTCAGACAAGAACACAAAAGCAAGATGCGGTGAAATATCTACGAGTCATGGCTTAATCACCACACCTGCTTTTATGCCGGTTGGTACACAAGCAACTGTAAAGACCTTGACGCCTTATCAGTTGAAAGAAGTCAATGTACCTGCTTTGCTTTGTAATGCGTATCACTTATTCCTCAGGCCTGGAGACAATGTTATAAAAAAACTTGGTGGTTTGCATAAGTTTATGCAATGGGATAGACCAATAATTACTGATAGCGGAGGCTACCAGGTATTTTCGCTGGCGCGCTTAACTAATGTAACAGATGATGGAGTTGAGTTTCAGTCTCCAATCGATGGGTCCCGTAAATTCCTGGGTCCCGAAAACGTAATGGAAATACAAAATGCTTTAGGAGCCGACATTATAATGGCTTTTGATGAATGCCTTCCTTATCCTTGTGAAAATGATAGGGCAAGACAATCCATGCATAGAACGATAAACTGGGCAGAACGCTGCCAAAAAGCTCATCAAGATGAAAACCAGACTTTATATGCAATAGTACAGGGAAGTGTTTTTAAAGACATTCGTGAAGAATGTGCTGACAGATTAGTAGAAATGGGATTTAATGGATATGCTATAGGTGGCCTGAGTGTTGGCGAAGGAAATATGCTGATGAACGAAGTGCTTGAATATACAGTGCCACACTTGCCGGAAGGAAAACCACGTTATCTGATGGGAGTTGGATTTCCTGCAGATATTTTGGATGGAATTGAGCATGGAATCGATTTGTTTGACTGTGTAATACCTACTCGAAACGGTAGAAATGGCTGTGCTTTTACTACTGAAGGCAAATTAAAGATTAATAATAGCTGTTATAGAGAGGATGAGAGGCCTCTTGATGAGAATTGCCACTGTTATACCTGCCAGAACTTTTCAAGGGCATATATCAGGCATTTACTCACAGCAAACGAAATACTGGGTCTCAACCTTATGTCATTGCATAATATAAGCTATTTTGAAGACATAATGCAAAAAGCAAGGCAATCAATAATTAATGATAATTATAGACAATTTAAATCTCAATTTTCACTACAATAGTATTATTTTATTTTATCTGGATTCATCTTATTTAAAAAAAGGAGAACTTATATGAATTTCTTAATGGCAGCACCGCAGGGAAATCCCATGATGCAATTTTTACCGCTTTTGATTATAATGTTTGCAATTATGTATTTTCTAATCATTAGACCACAGAAAACAAAAGAGAAAAAAAGACTGGAAATGATTTCAAACGTAAGAAAACAGGATAAAATAGTAACAGTTGGAGGCGTGCATGGTGTCGTCGTATCAGTAAAGGAAAGTGAAGTCATAGTCCGGGTAGACGATACCAAGGATGTAAAATTGAAAATTGACAAGAGTGCTATAACATCCGTAACAGCACCTAGAGATGAAAAAGAAGATAACTGAACAGAGCAAACATACTATAAGAGCTAAGGAGACTATTTAGATGTCAATGAATTTGAAATGGAAGATACCACTGATAGTAATACTCATTGCTATTGCCATAATGGCGTTGTACCCGCCGGCAGATGCACCAATAAAAACAGAAAAGATTACAGAGATAAACGGTAAAGTTGTCGACCGTACAATTATAGAAGATTCACTCTTTAGCTTCCTGTTTAAAAGCCCAATAATAAATGAAACAATTTTAAAGAAGGAAACGAACGAAAAAGGCGAGACTGAAATACAGAAAAATGTTGAGTACATCGCCAGAGGGCAAATTAAGCTTGGCCTCGATTTAAGAGGAGGTTCTGAACTTCTGTACAAAATAAAGGCAGAAGAAGGTGAACTGCACCCTGGCCTCACGGATGAAATAATAGCATTATTAGAAAAAAGGATTGATCCACAGGGTGTATTAGAGTACCGGCTGCAACAACAGGGTATGCGAAGGATCCTTATACAGGTTCCCGGTGCGACGAAAAACGAAACCGAGAGCCTTAAGAAACGAATCACCAGACTCGGAAAACTTGAATTCAGAATTGCAGCACCCCCGGACAGCACTGAACACAGTGATGCTAAAGCAGGAAAAACTGTACCTGGTTTCTACAAGCACTGGCTAAGAAAGCAGAAGGGAGAAGAAGCAGAAACCCAGGATTGGTATCTGGTACAAAACAAGATCGAAATAACGGGTGAGCACCTTACAAGGGTCTTTCCAGACCGTAAGGATATTAAGCCAGTCATTGGATTTGAATTCGACCAGGCAGGCAGGTCTAAATTTGGACGTTTAACTGAACGTAACATTGGAAAGCCACTAGCAATAATCCTTGACGGCACCCTTTATTCTGCCCCGATAATACGTGATAGAATTCCCGGTAAAGGGATCATAGAGGGTAATTTTACTCAAGAGGAGGTTAATGACCTGATCGCCGTGATGCGTGCAGGTAGTCTTCCTGCAGACCTTGAATTAGAAATGGAGACTACCGTTGGTCCAAGTTTAGGTAAAGACTCAATTAAAATGGGGCTTCTCGCCGGTATCATGGGCGGAATATTTATTATAGCGTTTATGTGCATATATTACCTGGGAGCAGGTGTGGTAGCAAACGCCACTTTCATCCTCAACATATTCTTAGTAGTAGGAACTCTAGCCATCCTGAATGCGACACTCACACTGCCCGGTATTGCCGGCCTGGTTTTGATGATAGGTATGGCCGTTGATGCAAATGTCTTGATCTTTGAAAGAATAAGAGAGGAAAAGACCAAAGGCAAGGCAATAAAGCTTGCTATTAAAAATGGTTACGAAAGAGCCTTTACAACAATCGTAGATTCAAATTTAACAACCTTAATTACTGCACTAATCTTATATGCTGTGGGAACAGGGCCTGTAAAAGGATTTGCCATAGTATTGATAGCCGGCCTTTTGATCAACATGTTTACCGCCGTATTTGTCACAAGGGTAATCTTTGAAATATGCCTGAATATTGGTATTATGCGCAGTTTCTCAATGCTGCAGATATTTAGAAATCCGAAAACCTCCTTTGTGTCTTATAAGCGCATTGCCATGATAGCTTCACTTGTCGTGATCATAATTGGCATTTCAGTATTTGTATTGCGAGGCAAAGATAATTATGACATAGACTTTACAGGAGGAACACTTATTCACTTAAAGGTAAATAAACCTATACCTGTTGTAGAGGTGCGAAGCAAACTGAACGTTACAGGCTATCCCAACGCAGAAGTACAGAATATATGGGCAAGTGAAGACACCACTGGTACGATAAACGATTCAACTGAATTCGGAATCAGGATAAAGAGTCTGAACAATGAAAAAACCGTTCAAAAAATTGAGAATGACATACAAAACGTAATTGATGAAAAGCTGTTCAGCAAAATCACCCATAGCGACCCTTCAAGCTATCAGTTAACCTTGAATGAGCCTGTTGATGAATTTACCATTAAGGATTACCTGAAAAAGGCCGGTTATGGTAGAGACAATATCACTTCGTTATATCCTGTTGGACAATCAGGTAAAAAATATTCAATTAACATTTCCGGGCTAACACAGGATAAATCAAGGACGAATACAATAAGCAATGTAACCACTCTCCTTGCAGGTCTTATTGATATTTCGTCAGTAAAACCGCAATATGGAGATATAAAAGATGAACTTCCGTCTATTACAGACGATCCCAGGAATACACAATTCAGATCGATATCAACCATGAGCATGGATACGAATAAATCAGTTGACCCCAATATGCTTGAAATAGTAATGAAGAAAGAAGGATACAAAGATGTTGTTGTGTCGACAAGAGGAACATCCAGCAGAAAGGCTACCTCCAAAAAGTTAGAAGTTACTGGAGCAAGAGATGTACTTGAAACTATCAAACTAATGGGAGCGTCTTTGAATATACCTCCGATCAGGATAGTCGACAATTCATCAATTCAGATTGAGTTAAAGGATAACATTGATGAAGGTTCTTTAAGAGAGATGTTCTCAGGCTCAAATCAATTGGGAGACTCAGTTGGTCAAATTATAAGTATGGATATAACGGCCAAGGACTACATGATAGGCATCAAGGCGTTGAATGCAGCAAAGATACAGGAAAAGATAAGTGAAGATATTTTTGTGACATTCGAGGACAGGATTTACGCTGAAGCGACAGGCTCTGAAGTATCAAGGCCAGACCCGTTCAAGAGAGTAGTCAGCATAGGGTCAACTGTAGCAGGTGAAATGAAAAGTAGAGCCGCTCTTGCTCTATTTTTTGCTTGCCTGGCAATAATTATTTATATATGGTTCAGGTTTGGTGAACTGAAATTTGGAGTAGCTGCGGTATTAACTCTTGTCCATGATGTATTAATTACTGTAGGTGCAGTTGCAGTCGCTGATCATTATGGAAATATATTTGGTGATGTAAAACTAAACCTACCGATGGTAGCTGCCTTCCTGACACTGATCGGGTATTCATTAAATGACACAATTGTGTTATTTGACCGTATCAGGGAAAACCTTGCCGGCAAGAATAGAACAATAACAAAGGACTTGATAGACCACAGTATTAACCAAAACCTGAACAGAACTGTCCTCACATCCGTAACTACATTTGGTGTAGTATCTGCCCTTTACTTTGTTGGAGGTGCTGCGATACATGGATTTGCGTTTGTCATGATGGTCGGAGTTGTGGTCGGTACATATTCTTCTATTTTCATTGCCAGCCCAATCCTGCTTGACTGGGAAGTTGTTAAAAAGGTCTTCAAAGTAATTATAATTTGTATATTCTTCCCAATCTGGATAGCATATAAACTTTTACATAAAACACCGCCAGTACCAAAAGCAAAACATTTGAAAACTTCTAGAGCATAATCAACCTTTTTACAAAGAAAGGAAAAAATCTATGCGAAGAGATACACAAATTGGAATAATTCTCGGTGTAGTAATACTTGTAGTTATTGGTATCTTTCTTAGTACAAGGACAGCTGTTTATGAGACAAAAACACCAGATTTAAAGATATCTGAAGAAGAAATTGTAGCAGAATCAGAAATCGAGGAAATTGTAGAGATTGAAGAGATTGATATGAACGATCTTATCGAGGAGTCAAAAACAGCATTAGCGAAGGCAGATGTTCAATCAGTCGAAAAGTTAGTGGAAAAAACTCCCGTTGAACCTTCCAGAGACAATGTCACGTTAGAAGGCAAATGGGAAGGAACTAAAACAGCCTCTATCGAACCTGAAGAAGCATTTTCAGAAATGTCTGTTGCAGAAATGATAAGTGAAGAACCTGAAATAGCAGATCTAATCCCACCCGAGGTTGAAGAAACTATAGACGCAGTGGATACAAAACAGGAGGATTTCTCTGTCAAAACTATTCATAAAGTAATATCGAATGACAGTCTCTTTAAAATAGCAAGGAAATATTATGGTGACGAAGCTAAATGGCATAAGATATATGAGGTAAACAAAGATAATATGTCAGGCCCCAATGCCCTTTACATTGGACAGGAATTATTGATACCAGAAATTACGCTTGCAAAGAAAGTGATTTTGTCTATAGAAACTCCACTTAAGAAGAAACATGACAACGAAATGTCTATAAATGCTACCCGGCACACTGTAGTACCCGGAGACACACTTTACCATCTTGCAAGGAAATATTATGATGACTCTACAATGTGGCACAAAATATATGAAGCAAATGAAGACACAATTGAGGATGAAAGCTTTCTGATAAGAGGCCAGATACTGATAATTCCAGAATAGCCAGAGGGAGTATGTATTAAACTATAGCAAACTCTGTTTTTTGTCTGTTAATCTTACATTGTTAATTTAATTCCTTAACCATTGTCGGTGTATTCGGCCCCCAGCCTAAACCCACCATACCTTTAAGTATACGGTTCAAATAAATCATAAACCTTTGTGGATACATACACAGATATTTCAGCAACGAAAGGACACAATATGAAGTTTTCCATTTTAAACATTAATAAAGTATTCATAACTAAACTGTTGCCTATTCTGGCAGCTTTTTTAATAACTCTAAGCATCAGCATTAATTCATCTACAGCACAAATGTTTATGCACGATCTTAAACATACAGGTCGTAGCTCATACCAGGTGACAAACTCAAATGAAGCGAAGTGGGACTTAATAACAGGTGGTGAGATCTGGTCTTCTCCAGTAATAGGTACCGACAATACTATTTATGTTGCCAGCACAGACGGCAACTTCTATGCACTGAATCCAGATGGAACAGAGAAGTGGTATTACAAAACAGGAGATGAGTTATACAGTACTCCTGCCATAGGTGAGGATGGAACTATATATATTGGTGGTAAGAACAAAAAACTTTTAGCTCTAAAACCTGACGGCAAGATTAAGTGGGTATACTTTCTCGGGTCTGACGCATATTCATCCCCCGCAATTGGTAAGGACGGTACTATATACATAGGAGTATGGGATGGAAACCTTTATGCTGTTAATCCAAATGGCACAAAAAAGTGGGTATACAGAACTGCTAATAATATACTTTCATCATCACCAGCTATTGGGGATAACGGAATAGTGTATTTCGGATCACAGGATGGACGCCTGTATGCTGTAAGTCCGGAAGGAAGAATCAAATGGAGTTTCCGTACTGAAGCCAAAATTGATTCATCTCCATCAATCAATGAGGATGGTATAGTCTTCATTGGCGCTCATAATGGAATATTGTATGCTCTTGATTCAAATAATAAGGGTAAACTGATTTGGAAATACAATATTGGTTCCAGATTAGATTCTACCCCGGCCATCAGCTCTGACGGCACAATATATATGGGAGCAAAAGATGGAAAACTTTATGCAATTAAATCCAATGGAACGCTGAAATGGTCTTACGACACCGGCGATACCATTACGTCATCTGCCGCCATAAGCTCTGATGGGACTATATTAGTAGGCTCATGGAATGGAAATTTATATGCTATAGAACCTGATGGATCTTTGAAGTGGAAACAGACTATATCACGTTTTCCAATACTTTCCTCACCGGCAATAGACTCGCAAGGCTCTATATATGTAGGAAGTACAGACTGGAAGGTGTATGCATTTGGGAAGTAAAAAAGGATTGAATATTTAATACTGTAGATTGAAGATTGCAAAGACAAAGAAGAATACAGAAAGCAAAGTTCCTACCCATCATTAATCCACAATCCTCAATTTCTTTCACGCGCTTTCAGCTATCGCTTTTAATCCCGAGATCGTTTCTTCAATATCATTCACAGTATTGAAATAACCGGGGCTTACTCTTATCGTCCCTTCTGGAAACGTACCGATTTCACGATGAATGTGCGGGGCGCAATGCATGCCCGGCCTTACGGCTACATTGAATCTATTATCCAGGATAGCTGCAACCTCACCCGGATTTAATCCTTTAATATTCAAGGAGACAATTCCAACCTTCTCATTTTCATCTCTGCCTCCATATATCTTAAACCTGTCATCAGCCTCCAATCCCTTTATCAGTCTCAGTGCAAGGTCACGTTCGTGTGTTCTTATTGTGTCTGTACCCTCTTTAATACAAAACTCTATACCTGTTCTCAGGCCAACTATCCCAACTGAATTAGGGGTCCCGCTCTCTAACTTGAATGGGAGTGTTTCCGGTTGAGAAAGCGACTCAGGTTCAAATCCTGTACCACCCTCTCTCCACGCCTGAAGTCTCACGTTTTCCCCTACATACAATCCCCCGATACCGGGTGGACCAAAAGGCCCCTTGTGTCCCGTAAATGCTAGCATGTCTATATGCTGTGTCTCAACATCAATATCACACACACCTGTAGTCTGTGCAGCATCTACCATAAACATAATTTCTTTCTCACGAGCTACCCCCCCTATCTCTCTTATCGGCTGGATTGTTCCCAAAGCGTTAGAGGCATGAGTACAGACTATTAATTTTGTATTTGCTTCAATAGCATTCCTTATGTCATCAGCATTGATAAATCCATCATCTGAATTTGCCACCCGCGTTACGGTAATTACCCCATGCTTTTCCAAACCGGTTAATGGCCGAGAAACAGAGCTGTGTTCGAGGTTGCTCGTTATTACGTGATCGCCTTCACACAACAACCCCTTTATGCCCATATTAAGTGCGTCCGTTGCATTGAAGGTAAATATCATTCTCTCAGGATGCTTTATACCAAGGAACTTTGCTAGTGTAACCCGTGCCTTCACTATCTCCTGCTCTGTTTCAACTGACATGCGATACCCGGCACGTCCCGGATTTGCGCACTTTTCTCTCAAAAACTTATCCATTGCCGTATAAACACACTCAGGTTTTGGAAATGTGGTTGCTGCATTATCTAAATATATCATGTAATCACATACCGAGATATTTTGAATACAGACTTTTTGCTGTATTCAAATCATTAGTGCCCGTAATAATGGCTCTCCCATCCGGAAAAACCGTAAACTCATTATCTTTGACCTTAAATTTTAACATAAACTCATTACTGCTTACATCTGAAATAGAAGCTAATCTCTTTGCCAGTTGAACTAAATCAATATTACTAATATTCCGACTCATCACCTGTACAGCATTCTTACCACAAAGGAGTGTTACCATAACTCCATCCTCTGCCTCCAGAAACTTATAAGTGTGTAATTTACATGTTGGGCAATCATTTAAACCCATCAACTCTGAAATATCAATTTGCTTAACTTTTGTATCCCATACATCAATCTCAATAAGTGTTTTGTTTGCAGACTCGTATTTTCCGGCTAAGATCTTAATAGCCTCAGTTGCCTGAATCGACCCTATAATCCCTGCAATCGGCCCGATAACGCCGGCAGTATCACAGGTTGGAAATGTACCCATTTGAGGCATAGTCTCAAAGACACACCTCAGACAGGGAGTCTTCGAAGGAACAATATTCATTGTCAGCCCCCTACTCCCTATACATGCTCCATATATCCACGGAATGTTATTCTTGACACAGAAATCATTAATCAGGAATCTTGTCTCAAAGTTGTCGGTACCATCAATGATAATATCAGCATCTTTAGATAATTCTTCTATGTTTGCGTAGTTAACATCAGTAACAACTCCCTCTATATTAGCATTATTGTTAATCTTTCTAAGTTTTCTTTGAGCTGCTATTGCCTTGGGAAGACCTTCTGCAATATCATTCTCATCAAAGAGTATTTGCCTTTGCAAATTACTCTCTTCAATGAAGTCTCTATCTATAATCCTTATCTGTCCAATACCGGCCCTTGTAAGATAACTTGAAGAAACAGTTCCAAGCGCACCACAGCCTACTACAACAGCATTGCTGTCCATTAATACCTTCTGGCACTCCTCACCTATATGCTGGGAAAGAATCTGACGTGAATATCTTTCAAGTGATTGATCCATCATTTCTTTATGAAGTCTCCATTTCTTACAAAAGATAATTAAAAGGAAAGCAAAGCCAAAGAAAGGTCAATATAGACAAAAAAAGCTTGCAGTTGTTTACACTGCAAGCTTTTTCGTAAAACGTATATTAAAAGGAATCGTTTTCCGGATTTGTAGATTATTATGATAATTCAAAGGAGTTTAAACAATCTGAATCTCCAATAGCGATAGCTTTTTCCCTCGTATGCTTTATCTTTGAATTCGTTCCCTCTCCGAATCCTGAAATCCATGAATTTACCATATCGCACATTGTCTCGAATGATGCGCCTGCATCTTTCCAGTACTGTTCATGAACACATTCGGTATGGTCCCACGTGGTACGATTCGCGGCCTCTTCTTGTACCTGAGCGCCCCTGTCACAAGGCATTCCGTCGCACAGATAACTCTGGATAAGCTCAAATGCCTTTTCGGCATCACAGTCACCACTAACTTGTTTTTCCTCAAGTGCCTTTTTGCCAAATTCCACACCGTTATCATGAGCAGTCTCTATTATCAGATCTTTTGCCTCATCACCATACTTTTCACAAAAAGCAGCAACTGTAGCAGCCTCTCGTGTTTCCGCTTTTATGATCAGCTCCTGTATACCCGCATGGATTGGCATGTCTCCGAGCAATTCCTCAAGTGGCGTATCCGGCTTTGCGCATGGATATTTCTCGTAAACTGAATTCAAAATATCCTCAGCCTCCTGACCATATTTTGCCTTCAATACATCAGCTACGCTTGCCTCTCTTGCTTCTGTAGTCTTTATCTTGTTGTACATCCAATGATGTACGGGTCCTAGTACCAAACTCATTATTAACAACTCCTAATCTTTTTAATGTGAGAAAAATGTGTTAAACAGCTTCGACTTCCTGAATTTCAGGACAATCTTCCTTGACCCTGACCTCAATTCCCTGTTTGAGCGTCATGAGGGCACTGGGACAGGTACCACAGGCACCTTGCAATCTAACCTTAACTATGCCGTCTTCAACGTCAACAAGTTCAACGTTTCCGCCGTCAGCCATCAAGGCAGGCCTGATAGTATCCAAAGATTTTTCGACTCTTTCTTTCAAGTCATCTGACATTGTCTGAACTCCTTTTTTTAAAATAAAACAAGAAATATAGTTACAAATTAAAGGAATAGTAATTCCTGATTAATCGGAGTAACCTCATGTAATGTGTTTACTTGTCTTCGTTAGCCTTATTTTGAATGGCCTCATTCAATTCATCAATAATCTTTTCAGGAGTAGTGTTGTGCATCATAGCGCCAAAAGCTATGTCTTCCGTCTTCGAGCCTGGACAAGTAAAACAACCGGAACCAAAATACTTCATGAAAACCGGCTCTGTTTCAGGATGCTTCGTAAAAACCTCTCCTATAGTTGACTTCTTTGTAATCACTAGTGGTTCATCACTCATAAATTTTTACCTCAATGTTTTAAGTTAATCTTCCTTTGGTTTTCTTATACTGAAAAGAATGTTAGTAGCAAACATAATAACTCCTATTGCATTCAATACCGCAAAACCCTGTTCCGGTATCTTAGAATATCCAAGCCTGTAGAGTCCCCACGTGCCTGCAAAGCCGACTAAAGCTATATTTGCCACAAAGAAGTGAGCAACAGCTATATTGGGAAATGCTACAGGGTTGCCATTAAATCTTGGCAATATGTGGTATCCTACTCCGTAAATCATCATAGATATCCAGCCTAACAACATTACATGAACGTGGGCATGAAATAACTGATGGTGATATGCCCTATTAAACATAAAATGAGCGCCTATAACTGCGGCAATCACAAAATATATAACACTCATACGTATAAAATTCTTCGCTACCGGATCCAATTTATACCCCCTCCTATATATGTCAAATATAAATCTAAACTTACAAACTATCTCAAATTATGACTTTTGTCAATATAAAAATGACTCCCAAACGAGCCCATTTTTTTGTTTGATTAATTCCTATATTTCTTATAGACTAAAAGACTAAATCTTCTCTCATGAATTGAGATTTTTTTATGCAAACATTTACCTGACATAGGTATAACTTTAACTGGTGTCAGAAAAACGGAGGCAGAATAGTGTAGGAAAGACTGGAAAAAACACACGTCATTCACAATATTGAATGCGTGTTAAAGACGGTCTTAATAACCTGTCATTTAGACAAACATAATAGTCTAAAAACAACCTTGAAATGATAAATTTACTCAGTCCGATTCAATACATTTTTATAGCCGCAATCGTATTATACATCCTGGATTCTGTATGGGAGGTAGGCTCTCTATTCCGTCCCGGAACATTCAGCAAAAGGCTATCCAATTACTTTATCCTTACAGGCCTGTCATTTCACTGCGCATTCTTAATAGTTGTAAGCATAAGATCAGGTACGTTGCCGATAACAACCCTTTTTGAGTCATCCACCTTCTACCTCTCTCTTATTGTCTTACTCTCGGTGATACTCAAATTCTTATACAGACTGCAGGCACTCACCCCATTTGTAATGCCTATAGTCACCGGATTTTCGATTGCCTCGATCGCACTTATAAGAAACGACCTAGCCTTAACTTATAATTTAAAGACATTCTGGCTCTTTGCCCACATAATCCCATTATTCCTGGGTTATGCCTCTTTTACCGTCTCTTTTATATTCAGTATAATGTACCTGACGCAAGAGAGACAATTAAAGAAGAAGTCCTTTGGCCCCCTTTTTGAAAGTTTGCCTTCTCTTGAAACCCTTGATGCGCTAATGTGGAAAACCATCACGTTAGGCTTTCCTCTCCTGACAATTGGCCTTGTTTCAGGTACTGTGTGGGCAAAGACATCAAACATATTAGGCTTACTCTGGTATCTGGACCCTAAAGTAACATTAGGAGCTCTTACATGGCTCATTTATGCCGCAATCTTACACTTGAGGCTGGGAGCCTCCTTTCATGGAACAAGGGTAGCTATCGTTACTATTGCAGGTTTTGTTATCGTAATTCTTACATTTATCGGCCCCTTCTTAATGGGGCATAAACACGGCTATGATAAGGGTTCAGTAAAACTCGAACAGGAGATAGAACCGGAACCACCCGGCATAGAAAAAGTAAAATCTTAAAAAATTAATAGGACACGGATTTTACAGATATGCACAGATAAGAACTTTTTTTGTCTTAGATTTTCTTAAATCCTTAGCATCTGCGTTATGTCCTCGGCGCTTTTTGTCCGGGGATATCTGCGTCTAAAATGAAAATTACTATAAAATGAACTTACATACTGTTGGACTTAATCATGACTCTGCCCCTGTCGAAATAAGGGAAAAGATCGCCTTCAGCGCTTCATCAGTGCCGATCGCATTGTCTTCCTTTACACAATCTTTCCCTTTGTCAGAAGCAGTTATACTGTCTACCTGTAATAGAGTGGAAATATACGCCACGTCACCCGATAATACTCTGAGTAAGGAAGCCCTGCTGGATTTCTTTTCTGCATTTCATGGTCTGCCAAAGGAGAAATTTGCTGACCACATGTATCACCATCAGGACATGAATGCCGTAAGGCACCTGTTCTTTGTTGCCTCCAGCCTCAACTCAGGCGTCCTTGGTGAGACACAGATCATCTCCCAGGTAAAGGAGGCGTATATGACAGCGACTGCCGCAGAGACAACCGGCAGTATTCTTAACCAGCTCTTCCAGCGTTCCTTAAACGTCGCCAAGGATGTACACACAAAGACGAGTATCGGCAAAGGCAATATATCTGTGAGCACGGTAGCCGTTGATCTTGCTATCAAGGTATTTAAAGACTTCTCTGACAAGACCATATTTATTATTGGTGCCGGCGAGATGTGTGAGCTTGTCTTAAAACACCTGGTGGAGCGCGGCGCAAAGACGGCAATAGTAGCAAATAGAAACTACGACAAGGCAAAATCCCTTGCAGAAGAATACGACGGGAAGGCCATAAATTACGAAAACCTTGATGATTATCTCCCACAGGCAGACATAGTCATCAGTTCTACCGCATCCCCTCGCCCTGTAATCCACACAGAACACATAAAGAGTGCTATAAAGGCACGCAGGGGTAACCCCATGCTGCTTATAGACATTGCCGTACCCAGGGATATAGACTCGCAAGTTGCAAAGATAGACAATGTCTACCTCTACAATATAGATGACCTGCAGACAGTCGCTAACAATAACGCAAAAGACAGAAAGAAGGATATCGGCAATTGCGTTGTAATCATCGACAATGAGGTAGAAAAATTCATGGCATGGTTTGAAGAACTGAAGATCGGGCCTGCTATCGCTCAACTGAGAAACCACTTCCATGAAATAGGTGAGCAGGAGCTTGAAAGACTGCGTCCAAAACTGGGAGAAATTGCACACGAAGAGTGGGAACACATAGTCTATTCAATGCAGCGAACACTCAACAAAATCCTCCATAAACCCGCCAAAGTAGGAAAAGAGAAGGCGAAAAACGGCGGCGGTTATCAATACGTAGAAACCATAAAACACCTCTTCGGCATCCACCACAAAGACGAGACCAAGAAATAAATTAGAAATTGAGTAGCCACAACCAGGTTTTAAGTAACTTAAGTGAACTACAAATCAGCTATGAAAAAAATAATGCCAAATTCGAGGCCTGAGAGATTTATAAAAGATATCACAACTCACATGCCGTTTGCCAAAATGGTTTTCTTCTGGTTATACTGTATTTTGCTTTCTCAACTGTTGGATTTAGTACCGCCAACGCTTCAACTCCGGAGATTACAAAGGCAGAAGCTGCGCAGATTCTTGGCCACATGGGCTACGAAAACGTTACAGTGGGTGCATTAATTAAGAGCGTTGGTGGAGTGGGAGCGGGTGCATTCAGTAGTGAGAACATGGCTTTGATTGTAGCCGTTGGCACACGCAACAGAATGTCTAAAGAAATCAGGGTGACCATCTTTTATGATTCAGATCATGGGTGGTTTTATTATGAATCTGTTCGTGACGAACTTACAAGGCAATACGAAGTACGCATTTGGACTAAAAACGGTTACAAGAAGATCGAACATCCTGAGCCCGAACCTGAGCCAGAGAAAAAGCTGGAAGAAAAGCAGAGTGAAGACGATTCTAAAGAATAAAACTTTTTAAGAAAGGGGTATTCTATGCAGAAAAAAGAACGTCGATCCAGAAGGGAAAGGAGAGAGAATGCGGACCGGAGGCGCGCTAACAACCTGGACTTTAATGGACATGACCGTAGGAGTGGGATGGACAGGAGATCAAGTAGCGATAGAAGGCTATTACAAGAGTAAGCGAATTAATGATACTGCATTCTACATCAGGACCTGTTCTTATGAGCATATAAACAGGTAAGGAGGGAATATGAAGATAATGAAAATAAGTCTTTTTGCGGTATCTGTGTTGTCAATTATATTCGGTGCTTTAATGATCTTAACGGCAGATGGCTCAACCCAGGAAATAGAGTCACTTATGGTCATTTTAATAGCTTCTATCTTGATGTTGGGAGCTTGTATTATACATGCAATAGGATCACTCAAGAAAAGCATAGATGATAAAGGAAAATCTGACAATTAGTAAAATGCCCTGAATGCTGTCAATTAAGATAATATGCCGGACATTAACGTAATATTGGTACTCATTGTGGTCGTGGCCGCAATGTTCTTCTTTATTTCCGGAAAGCTCCGGTTCGACTTGACAGCCCTGTGCGTGTTGGTTGTGCTTATTGTGTTGGGACTAATCAATACAAATCAGGCACTCTACGGTTTTGCAAGTTCTGCAACGGCAATTATTACTGCTATGTTTGTATTAAGTGCAGGACTGGTACGGACCGGCCTTGTGGAATGGCTTGCACGCCATATAGACAGATTGGCAGGGAAAACCGAACCACGGCTTATTGTCGTCCTCTGTATTACGATTGCCCTTCTGTCCGCATTCATCATAAACACAGCTACGGTTGCCATATTCATTCCTGTTGCAATCATGCTTGCAAAATCCCGTAAATTATCATCTTCCCGGGTACTGATGCCACTTTCATTCGCAAGCCAGTTTGGAGGTGTTTGTACGCTAATCGGTAGCTCTACCAATATCCTGATTAACTCAATTGCAACAAACAACGGGATGGAAGCTTTTGAATTTTTTGAGTTTGGGCCGTTGGGACTCGTAATGACGGTTGTCGGCATAAGCTACCTGACAATAGCCCGCTGGTTTTTACCAAAGCGCACTGGAGAAGAACAGAACGTGGATCGATATCACCTTGCTGACTACCTGGCTGAATTGCAGGTTGCAGAAAATTCCTCACTGATCGGAACAACCTGGGAAAAGAGCAAGGTGAAAAAAGACGAGAAAGTAGACCTTATCAAGTTTATACGAAATAGAAAAGAAACTTCAAAACCACCAAGGACCAAAATTAAAGAAGGTGATATTCTCCTGCTCCACGGTAATGTGGATACGCTTATTGCCATGCAGGATAAATATGGCCTTGAAATCCACGCAAAGACTAAAATGGATGACAAGAAAATCAGTTCAAATGATATTAAGTTAGTTGAAGTGCTTATCCCGCCACGGTCAAAGTTGGCCAGCCACACGTTGCAAAATTTTGGATTCTTCCGTAGGTATAAGTGTGTTGTCCTTGCTGTACAGCGTCGGGGTAAGATTATACGTGATCGTGTAGCTGAGGTCTTTCTTGAGAACGGGGATACGTTACTTCTGCAAGCGGATAAAGGTGATATACCGCGCCTGCTTAAATCCTCTGATCTGATTGTAACAAACGAGTTAACCGAACTATATGTTCGTAAGGATAAGGTCATCATCGCATTGTTTCTGTTTCTTGCTGTAATAACTTTAACGGTGTTAAATATTATCCCGATACTGGCTGCGGCACTGATCGGCGCTGTTGGCATGGTTGTCAGCCGGTGCCTTACAATAGAAGAAGCATACGAAGCAATTGATTGGAAGATTATCTTCCTGCTCGGAGGTGTTCTTCCTTTAGGTCTTGCTATGCAACAAAGCGGTACCGCTCTCTGGCTGGTAAACACTATATTGAATCCATTTGCAGGTTGTGGACCCATTGTTGTTCTGGCACTGTTATATTTAATTACCGCGATTCTAACAGAGCTTATGTCAAATAATGCTGCTGCCGTGATCATTGCGCCTATTGGGTTATCCATAGCAGCGTCCATGGATGTGGATCCCAGACCGTTTCTGGTAGCAATTACATTTGCCGCATCTACAAGTTTTGCAACACCGATAGGGTATCAAACAAATACGATGATCCATGCTCCGGGCGGATATCGGTTCTTTGACTATACGCGTGTTGGTGGTCCACTGAACCTGATATTCTGGGGATTGGCAGTATTTCTCATACCAATTCTATGGCCTTTCTGATACAGAATTAGTTAGTATTTTTGCGATGTCATTACCTGTAAACTCGATTAATTTGGCCAGACTATATGAATATTCGTAGAAACCTTACAAAAGTATTGCAAATATCATTTTATTGGCCCTTTCTGTTTTTGTTTAGAATATTTCTTAATTTTAAGGTCGAAAGAACTGACAATCTGGAAAAGGCAGGCACTTCGTTTATTCTAGCCGTAAATCACGTCTCATATCTGGACCCCATATCTGTTTTTATTGCCCTGCCGTTTCGTTTGAAATATATTCCGCTTTTTTACATGGCAAGTGATTTCTTTTATAAATTACTGTTTTTTTATCGCTTTGTTGGAGCAATTCGCGCTAGAAAGGGTAAGGATCTGGAATTATCCAGCAGGCCGTTAATAGAAAAACTAGACCAGGGTGAAAGGATTGTCATATTCCCTGAAGGCGGTTTAAACAGAGACGTACCCATAACGAGAAGAGCGCGCAGGGGAATTTCATATGTGGCCGCTAAAAGCAATAAATTGATTGTACCTCTTAAGATTGAGTCTAATCTTGACGGTACTGTTAGTGTCCTCGGAGGGTCTGTAATCGACCTGCTGACAGGAAGACATTGGATAAAGATAGTTTTCGGCAAACCTTTTAAGATTGATGAAACAATCGGAAAGATTCCGGAAAGCCTTTCTGAATTACGAAAAGCATCTGATGGTGTATTAAAAAGAATAAAAATGGCAAAATAACGGTTGGAGAAATCCAAATGTTTATAGTATAAACAAGCTATGAAAAGAAAAAAGCTGAATTCCAGGCCTAAGAGATTTATAAAAGATATCGCAACTCACACGCCATTTACCAAAATGATTTTCCTTCTGGTTATACTGTGGTTTGCTTTTTCAACCGGATTGTATTTTGCCGAAAGAGGCACTGAAGGGGCAACCATAACCTCTTATGGTGACGCCTTGTATTGGGGTATAGCTGCGTTCTCGACAGCCGGTATAGCTGATACACCACAATCTGATATTGCTCAGTTGATTGGAGCTATATGGATAGTAGTTGGTTCCGTAATCTTTTTTGGAACTATAGTGGCAACTGTTACAACTTATTTTATGCGTCCAATGCAGCGCCCGGCCAAAAAAATAGTCGATACGATTGAGTACAATCTTGAACAGTTAAACGATTTGACAATTGACGAACTCGATCTTCTGAAGGAGACAGTTGATACGCTTATTATTCATGTAGAGCGCTTGAAGAAGAAGCAACAAAAGAAGAAATCGAATAATCAGGAGTATGTGATATGATTCTGGTAACAGGCGGTACAGGATTTGTCGGAAGAAACATTGTACGATTACTTGTGGAAAAAGGACAACAGGTAAGATGCCTTGTGCGTGAGTCCTCTCCCAGGGATGTACTCGATGGCATGGATGTAGAGTTTTGTACCGGTGATATTCTTGTCCCTGACACACTTAAAGAAGCATTTAATGGCATTGACACAGTTATACATCTGGTGGGGATTATAAAGGAAATAAAGGGCGCAACATTTGAGAGAATTCATACTGAAGGGACAAAGAATATTTTAGATGCGTCCAAGAATGCAGAGATAAAGAAGTATATACATATGAGTGCACTGGGGACAAGACCCGACGGTATAAGCCGATATCATAAAACAAAGTGGCAGGCCGAAGAGGCTGTGAGAAACAGCGGCCTGAAATATGTAATCCTCCGGCCTCCAATCATCTGCGGTGCAGATGATGAATTTGTAAATATGTTTGCAAAAATGATTAAACAGACCTTTATCACCCGCATAATCCCCGTAATAGGAAAAGGCAAATCCAGGATGCAGCCGATTTATGTTGGCGATGTTGCACATTGTTTCTATGAGGCAGCAGTCAATGACAACATTTCAGATAAGACTTATGAAATCGGCGGGCCGGATGCAATCTCGTTTAACGAAATACTTGATACGATCATGAAGGTTATGCAAAAGAACAGATTCAAGATGCACCTGCCAGTGGCAATGTTTAAGCCCCTCGCCTTCTTAATGGAGAAAACATCATCAAACCCACCCTTGAACAGGGATCAATTAATCATGCTCAGAGAAGACAACGTCTGTGACATTACTGAGATGAAGAGAGATTTCAAGATACAGCCAAAGCCTTTTGAAGATACAATCAGGACTTACTTGTAAATTAAATCAGGTAGGAATTGAAATGATTTTCTTACTGCAGACTGGATACAAGGTCTTTCAATATTTTCTTTAGTTCCGGGTCATATTGCTCTGACAGGCCCAATCTTTTAGCCTGTGACTCTAATGCAATCTTGAGTATCATCTTTTCCTTCGTCTTAACGGCCAGTTCTCTCAGTAACTCATCATTTCGACTTTGCAGCACTAGCAATTGCGATTCATTTCCACTACCTTCTTCATCAGCTATTAAGGGATCAGTTTCATTCACTCCAACCATCTTAAATGCTTCCTGTAAAATATTGACATCTCTTTCCAAAGTCTTTATCGTCTTTCCGAGTGAAACATATTTATCTTTAATGGTTGAATAATCTTTTGTTATTCCCCTTTTCTCCAGGCTCAGATCATATCGCACGGCCTCCAGTTCCTTTGTCTTGAGATCCAGCTTTTTAACATCCCGCTCAAGTTCAACCAGTTTTTGCCTTAATGATGCTGTCTCAGCAACTTTGTCACTGTATTTATCCATAAACCTTATAGAGGCTAATATACACACCACGCATATAACGATTAACACAACACAAGCAACAAGGATCCTTTTGATTTTTTCATCCTGTACTGATCTCATAATTATTCTCTTTGATATTTTCGTTCAAGTTTAATATATTAATATGGCATAAACTTTACAAGGAAATTCTTAAGAAAGAGGAGTTCCTGTTGACTGACAATAACAAGAAAACACCCTTATATGACGTACATGTAGATCTCCGGGCAAAGATTGTAGATTACCATGGCTTCCTTATGCCTCTGGAATATAGCACCATTATAAGTGAACACAGAAGCGTAAGAAACAGTGCCGGGCTCTTCGATATTTCACACATGGGTGAAATCGTTATAGAGGGAGAAGGAGCAACAGAATTAGTGCAGAAAATTATAACAAATGACATCAGTAACCTGCCGGACCATAAAGCCGCATACTCTCCTATCTGCGATGAAGAGGGAGGCATTCTTGACGATATCGTTATATTCAAATACAATCTTGATAAATATATGCTCGTAGTAAATTGTGGCAATATCAAGAAGGACAATAAATGGATAAATAAATTTAAGTCAGATAATGTAAATATAAACGATGCAAGTGATCAAATATCCCTTTTGGCTGTGCAGGGACCAAAGTCCAAGGAAATCATACGCCTGGCATTAGGAGATGAATGTTCCGTACTCTCCCATTTTCATTTTATGGAAGTGACAGTGGGAGAAATACAATTAACAGTATCCAGAACGGGTTACACGGGCGAGGATGGATTTGAGATCTTTGTCGACAATTCACACTGCGTAGACTTATGGAAAATGTTACTTGAAAAAGGCAAGGACATGGACCTTAAACCCGTAGGCCTTGGTGCAAGAGATACCTTGAGATTAGAGGCCGGTTACCTGCTCTACGGAAACGATATCGATGATTATATAACACCACTGGAAGCCGGCATAGGCTGGGCTGTAAAGTTTGAGAAGACAGACTTTATTGGTAAAGCCACTTTATTAAGACTCAAAAAGTATGGATTAAAACGAATGTTTGTCGCATTTAAGATGCGTGATAAGGGAATACCAAGGACAGACAATGAAATAACACACAACAACAATGTCGTAGGCAAGGTAACTAGTGGGACGTTCAGTCCTTCCCTTGTAATAGGTATAGGCTTTGGATATGTTCTCAAGCGTTTCGCAGAACACAAAAGCATGGTTAGTATAAGGATCAGGGGGACAGATTACCCTGCTCAAATTGTAGATACACCTTTTAGTACTTTAGACAAAGAAAGATAGTTGAATTGATTACATATCATTGAACAAATATCCATTATGAGTAATAAAGAATACAATTTCGGTGAAATAGAGAAGAAATGGCAGGATTTCTGGGAAGAAAACGGCCTGTTCAGAGTCGACAATGAGTGTGACAAAGACAAGTTTTACTGCCTCGTAATGTTTCCATATCCATCCGGTACACTCCACGTTGGTCACGGACGCAACTATATAATCGGAGACGTTGTCTCCCGCTATAAGATCATGAAGGGTTTCAAAGTCCTCTCGCCAATTGGATGGGATGCCTTTGGCCTGCCGGCAGAAAATGCAGCAATTGCCAATAGTATCCACCCCTCCATTCACACAAGGAACAACATAAGCAAAATGAAGGTACAGCTCGAACGATGGGGTGTGGGTTACGATTGGGAGAGGGAAGTTACATCCTGTGAGCCGGATTATTATAAATGGACTCAATGGATATTCCTCAAACTATTCGAGAGTAATCTTGCATACAAAAAGAAAGCCGCCGTAAACTGGTGCCCTTCCTGTGCAACGGTACTGGCAAACGAACAGGTTATTGATGACCTTTGTGAAAGATGTGATACCAGGATAGAGCAGAAATATCTTGAACAGTGGTTTTTCAAGATCAGTGATTTTGCGCAGAGACTGTTGGATGATCTCGAAACCCTCGATGGTTGGCCGGAGAAAGTTAAGACAATGCAGGCTAACTGGATTGGCCGAAGTGAAGGAGCAAGGATTAATTTCAAATTAGAAGGATCCGACGAGACAATTCCATGCTTCACAACAAGGCCGGACACTATATTCGGTGTCACGTTTATGTCGTTAGCTCCTGAACACCCTATAATAAACGAACTGATAAATGGTACTGAACATGAAAAACCTGTATCTGAATTTGTAGAGAGGGTCAGAGGCCAGAGTACTATTGAAAGGACGTCCGAAGGAACTGAGAAGGAAGGAATCTTCACGGGTAGATATATCATTAACCCCGTTAACGGCGAGAGAATTCCTTTATGGGTTTCAAATTATGCGCTGATGGAATACGGAACAGGCGCCGTTATGGCCGTACCAGCTCATGACCAGAGAGATTTCGAATTTGCGGTTAAATACAAACTGCCCATAAAGATAGTCATTCAGCCTTCAGATAATGATACCACGCTAAGTCCTGAAGATATGACCGAAGCCTATGTTGAAGATGGAGCACAGGTTAATTCGGGGCAGTTTGATGGAATACCTAACAGGGAAGCTATCCCAAAGATTATAAGCTTCTTTGAAGAAAAGGGTATTGGAGAGAAAAACATAAATTTCAGGCTGAGAGACTGGTTAATCTCAAGACAGAGATACTGGGGAGCACCGATACCAATCATATACTGCGAAAGCTGTGGTACTGTACCTGTACCGGAAGGAGACCTTCCTGTGCTCTTGCCGGAGAAGGTTGAATTTAAGCCTCATGGCCGTAGCCCGCTTGATGACGTGGACGAATTCGTTAACGTAACATGCCCGAAATGTGGAGGCAGTGCAAAGAGGGAGACGGATACGATGGATACCTTCGTTGATTCCAGTTGGTATTATCTGAGATATCTTTCCTCTAAAGATAATACTCAGGCATTTGACACAGGGAACGTAAATAAGTGGCTGCCTGTTGACCAATATATAGGCGGCATCGAACATGCAATCTTACACCTCCTCTATTCAAGATTCATAACAAAGGTATTCTTTGATCTCAAACTCACAAACTTCAATGAACCTTTCAGAAACCTTTTTACTCAAGGCATGATCATCAAGAACGGAGCCAAGATGTCCAAATCAAAGGGCAACGTTGTTAATCCCGACTTGATCATGGAAAAATACGGTGCAGATACACAACGGCTCTATACGTTGTTTATCGCCCCGCCACAGAGGGATGCTGAATGGAACGATCGTGGCGTCATTGGTTCGTATCGTTTCCTGAACAGGCTATGGAATAATATTACAGAATTTGAAGGACATTTCAAAACTGTTCCTGATACAGAAATCAAACGCGACCTGTTCTCAGAAGAGACAAAAGAACTCTACAGGCACATAAACATAACTATAAAGAAGGTCACCGAGGATATTGAGAAATCATGGAGCTTTAACACTGCAATAGCAGCTGTGATGGAACTGCTCAATATGGTCGTGGGTTTCAGTGCAGGACTTAGAGACAAGGAATTCAGTGACGAGGCAGCCATTAACGAATTTAATGTACTGAGACTCTCTCTTGAATCTATTGTAAAGGTTCTGGCGCCTTTCGTCCCTCATATATGTGAAGAACTATGGGAGATACTGGGACACAACCCAGGCATATTCTCAGTACCCTGGCCGGCATATGATGAGAGTGCTATTGCTGCTGATCAGGTAGAGATGGTGATCCAGATAAATGGCAAAGTCAGAAGCAAACTGGTTGTACCGTCAGAGATAAATGAAGATGACTTGAAATCACGCGTGATGGAAGATCAGAAGATAATTGAAAATCTGGATGGTAAAAAGATAATAAAGACAATAGTAATTCCAAAGAAGCTCGTAAACCTTGTTGTCAGGTAAAATATCCCCCCACCCACCCCATTATGATCGTTATCAATCTTTAACAGGAAGACCTAACTGCTTTGAAATGCCCTCAATCCATTCATCTGTCCTTTTGTTGTCAGAGCCCAATTCTTTACTTTTTAACAGATATTTTAAAGCCTCTTCCGGTTTACCAACATGATATAACGTTGTACCATAATTATGATTGATAGCGGGATTCATAGGTTCCAATTCTATGGCTATCTTATAAACCTTAATTGATTCATCATAATTTTTCTTAACCTTATAAGCTAATGCTAAACTATTGAAGAAAGGGCTACATTTATTCTCCGGATCACTCTTATATGGTTCTAACAGGCTTATAACCTTATCAGGATTTTCTACAGCACTAATACTTTCTGCCTGCCTGGCTAACTCTTCATAAAGATCATTACCTTTACCC